>NZ_QBLR01000428.1:0-2222 GCF_003070835.1 Halanaerobium sp.
TCAGATAATATATAGTTAAATTCAACCTCTGAGTCCTGAATGATTTCCTGGATGATATTTAAGTTAACATCCTTTAATAAGTCTTTTAAATCACTGCTGATCTCGGCTCCATGTTTAACTGTTGAACTTTTAAGTATAGAAGCACTGGCTTTCCTGAAAGCTTTTTCACTGCCTATTAGCTTAATTCCATGTTTTGGCCTTTTATAAAGTTCAATACCATATTCATTAAGGTAGTCCTAAACCTCAATCAAATCTTTAACCACAGTACTCTTACTTACAAAAAGTTCTGATGCCAGCTCCTCTATTGAAGTCATTTCTTCAAGATTTAAGAGCTGTTTAATTATCCAGTACTGTCTGTCAGATGGAGAGACAGGGTTTATAACATCTCTGGTATCCAAAATCGTTGATTTTAAATACTGATTGTCATTTATTTCAAGCCAGACACCCATACCTCTTTTAGTTTTAACCTCTACCTTAGATTCATCAATCTGTTCTTTAATATTTTTTATATCTTTTTTTACTGTTCTTGCAGAGACTCCAACAGTTTTTGCTATATAAGACATTGTCACAGGTTCTCCTGCCTGATAAAGACTTTTAAGAACTTCTTTCTCGCGAGAAGTAAAAATCATTTAAGCTCACCTCTTTTCTTCCGGTAAGTTAATTATATTTTAATAAATATGAAAAGTAAATTCACTTATTTTCACTTACAAGTGAAGACATAAATTTTTATAGATCAGTGATCTATTCACGAAAGCAAAAAAACCTCAAAAGAACTTTAACAAAAAAATGTTCAAGATCTTTTGAGGGTGAATCATCTCCAATTGAGATGCTAATATTATTCAATTTTTCACCATGATTTCATTTAAGTAAGCCTCAGCCACTGTTAAATACCACAGTGATATATACAGTACTTCACAACTATATGGGATATTTCTAAAACCATATCGCTGTTATGACAGGGGTTATAGAGAAAGCTGCGTATATACAGAACTTCGACAAAACTCTTCGAAGTCTTGAGCGAAGGTTCGACTCCTCCCAGGGGCACTATTTTTATATAATACTAAGGCAAAAAAATAACCAGAGAGTATGCCTGGGCTTCAGGCCTACCCATATTTAGTACTTCCTAAAATGTTATAACCTTACTATCACTTTTAAGATAATCAGTTAAAGGCTCTCCCATATATTTAACATCAATACCCAGTTCTGCTAAATCATCTGAAACACCATATTGATCAGCACAGGCCTGACAAGCTTCAACATTAATATCCGCTTTAATGAATTCTTTAATCTGTTCCTGCAGTTCCTGGTCTTCACTTAATAATTTTGAGGAGGGTCCCCAGACTATAAATTTAATATCCTGCCACCATCCTCTTTTTTTACTGCTGCTGGCTTTTTAGTCAACTTAACAGCATAATCCAGCATTTCCTTTTCTTTTTCACTAATTGGTGCACTTTTATAATAATCTAAAATACCCCTTAATATCTTCTCTGACTGCTCATCATCTCTGATCAACTTTTGGAGCGTCGCTCCATGATGAGTTATTCAGTAGTGGCATTCATTGACATCAGACACAACTGTTGCTATCATTTCACGCTGCCGGCGGGAAATATTTGTTCTGCCGAACATAATAGTTTTATAGAGCTTAAAATGGTCTTCTAAAAGGTCAGGATTTAAAGATTGAACTTTTAAGACATGTGCCAACTCATTATTACCTGATCGAGTTAATTTATCATATAGTTTAGCTAATTTATCTTCTGCCTTATCTTCATCTACCATATCTATCCATTTCATTTTGATCTCCTCAATATTACACATTAACTCAAATATTCATTGGCTCTTAGGGCTGCTTTAGCACCTTCTGCTGCAGAAACGATAATCTGCTTGTCTTTAATATCTGTTACATCTCCGGCAGCAAAAATACCTTCAATACTTGTCTGATTATTTTCATCAATAATAATCTCATTGCCCTGATTAATATCCAGGTGTTCACAGATAAAACCTGTATTGGGTATTAAACCAATTTCTATAAATATTGCTTTAACATTAAGCTCTCGTTCTTTACCAGTATTTAGATTTTTGATCCTTATCGATTCTACTTTCTGCTCACCTTTAATCTCAGTTGTCTGATATGATTTGCAGACTTCAATTTTATCTGAGTCATTTACCTTATCTTGCAGACTTTTGTCACCTGATAGCTGTTCTCCTCTAATTATCAAATAAAC
>NZ_QBLR01000429.1:0-2202 GCF_003070835.1 Halanaerobium sp.
ATTGATCGGTAGGGGAATATCAAATCTGACAATAGAAAACAAAAGCAGCAGCGCAAAGAAAAAGTTGGGGATGGACAATCCTATAAAAGAAAAAACACTGAATATATTATCCAAAAAACTGTAACGATGGACTGCAGAATAAATACCAATTGGAATAGCAATCCCCCAGCTGATCAGCATAGCAGCAGCAGATAAAAGCAGAGTATTAAACAAGCGACTGCCAATAATTTGAGCTACAGGAATTCGATAGGTAAATGATTCGCCAAGGTTACCCTGTAAAATTTCTTTGAGCCAGGAAAAGTACTGAATAAAAATATTTTGATCTAAACCAAAATCTGCTTCCATTTTCCGAATTAATTCTTCGGAGATATCTGGGTTCATTCTCAAATCATCTAAATAACTACCCGGTGAAAGCTGCATGATGAAAAAAGAGAGAAGAGAGATTGCAAATAAAAGTGGAATAACAACTAGAATGCGCCTAATTATATAATCTCTCATCGTCTAATTCTCCAGATATAGTTCATGAATATTCCAGAGCACTCCACCATAAGCAGTAACTTCAGTATTTTTAAGGCTGTCTCGTACAGCGTAAAGAGAATTAGGAGTTACTGTATAAATCACAGGAAGTTTTTCTGCAACAATTTCCTGAAATTCATTATAGTATTCTTTTCTTTTTTCAAGATCTACAGTCTGGCTTCCTTTGACAAATAATTCATCAATCCGTTTTTCCCATTCGGTAGCTGGTTCTTCCTGGACTGGATTCCACATGTGAAGATGGCCATTAGACATCCAGACATTTGTTCCCTGATGTGGTTCCACTCCACCTGTTAGACCAATCAAAATACTGTCAAAATTCCACTCGCTGCTTAGTTGATTAACCATTTTGTTAAATTCGATTGGGGTTGAATTAACTTTGATGCCTAATTCTCTTAATTCAGAGGCTATTATATTAACTAAAGACTCACGCACATTATTACCAGCATTGGTAACCATGGTAAATTCAACTTTGTTATTATTAGCGTCCAGGAGTTCACCATTTTCATTCCATTTAAAGCCGCCTTTTTCTAGTTCTTCTCTTGCTTTTTCGAGATTATATGGATATCTTTTTACACCTTCATTTAAATATACTTTATTTGCAATACTTATGGGGCTCCACTGTTTTGTTCCCTGACCTGCCAAAGCTTGATTAATCATAGTTTCTTTATCAAAAGCATGGGCAATAGCCCTTCTAAAATTAAGATTTGTAAACCACTCATATTTATAAGGCTCATCCTCCAAATTAGGATTACGGGGATTCATATTAAAAACTAAAAAATTAGTGCTAAAAGTTGGTCCAGCATCTACAACAGAAAAATTATTGTTTTCAGATTCTGCTTTTATTCTGCGGTAATCAATTCCTCTGACAGACAAATAATGAGTTTGACCTTTTTCAAACAGCAGTGATTCGGTCTCCTGGCTTTCAGCAATAACTCTAATCCATCTATTAATATAGGGTAGTGTTTTGCCGTTTGGATCTTGACGCCAGTAGTAATTGTTTTTTTCCATTACTACTCTTTCTCCATTTTTGTAATCTACTAATTTAAATGGTCCAGTACCAACGATTTCGGCAGGATCAGTATTAATTCCCCAGCTGTTATTAAATTCGCCCTTTTCCCAGGCTTCATTAAGTTTGTGTTTGGGAATGATTGGGGCCGTCATATTATTTAAAAATGGAGCAAAACTTTCTGGTAAAGTAAATTGAACAGTGTATTTATCAATTTTTTTGTATACTGGAAATTCACCATTAACTTTCAAAACATCACGACTGCTGGTGGGAATATTCTCATCTTTAATTACATCAAAGGTAAAAATTACATCATCGGCTTTAAATTCTTTTCCATCACTCCACTGAACTCCTTCTCTTAAATAAAAAGTATATTTTCTACCATCTTCAGAGATATCCCAACTTTTAGCCAGCTCAGGCTCATATTCAGTAGTGACCCCATTACGGGTTACTAAGCCTTCAAAAATATAGCCATCAGTAATAGTAGAAGAAGATGTTTCTTTAGCAATAATTGTATTAAATGTTTTTGGATCACCCAGTAAAGTTGTAATCAGAGTTCCTCCGTGCTGCCCCTGTTCTTTTTCTGAAATCCAGGGGTCTTTTAATTCTGCGGCTGCGCTGATATTAAAAATAAATAGAATTAATATTAATATTAATAT
>NZ_QBLR01000430.1:0-2201 GCF_003070835.1 Halanaerobium sp.
AATTTAAATATCAATATTCTTAACTAATTCTTCTAAAGAATCATAACTTTTGATAGCATCTTTAATATTTTTTAATCTTTCATAATCATCTATCTTATTTATCTCCTGCACAATCTTTTTGCTGCTTAAACCAAATTTCAATTCCATTGCAAATTCAATCATTTCATGCATATTTTCTACTTTACCTTCTTCTTTTCCATCATGATAGATTTTTTCTGCTATAGTCATAATTACAGCACTCCCTTCAGCTGAAATGTTTTTTGCCTTTTGATCCAACTCATTTAAAGAAATTTCCTCTCCAATATTTAAAATATACTTAACAACAGTTTCAATATACTCCAGCCCGGTTGTTTTTTCTCTTAGTTCAATTAACAAAGGCAGAACTTCCCGCAGTCCTTTATCAAAATCATCATCAAAAATATGAGAGATCAACTTCAAAAAGAGCCTCAGCTTAATCTGTCCCTTTATTTCTGCATCAGAATAATTAGAGAAATCATAAAGTAAATAATTATAACCAGGTATATAATCTGAAATAGCCTCTGAAGTAGCTTCAATTAATTCTGATAAGCTGCTTCCATACTTCCATTTTCTATCTCCATGATAAATAAGAATAGGTATAATTGGTGGTAGTTTCTCGTTTTTATTCTGTTTATTATAAAGCTTCCAGATATCTAAAATATAACCAAGCATCTGGACCGGTGTCATTTTATCAAAATAGCTCTTGTGTTCAAATAACAGGTAAACAAATCCTTCTTTACCATCTATACTTACATTATATAAAATATCAGAAAAACTTTCTTCCAGTTCTTCATCTACAAAACTATCTTTGGCTACCTTAATATCTGTTAGATCAATTTCTTTTAAAATATTATTGGGCAAATAATTTTCTAAAAAATCTACTGCCACTTCTTTATCACCAAGAGTCCTCTTAAAAAGAGAATCATGTGGGTTTTTAATAATATCCAATTTAGTTCCTCCATCTCTTTTAACTTCCTGTATAATTATTATATCATATTAATCATCATAGAAAAACAGTTCCTTAATAACTATTTCGCTAAAACTTAATTTTCTCCTACTATTAAATCTATTTTATATCACTTGAGAAGAGAATTAACTGCATCTCTGTAACCATACTTCCGTAAATATTCAATAACTGCAGCTTCGAAAATATCTCTCTGAGATACGTTCCTAACCTTGCTGAATTCTGTAACTAATTCAGCTAATCTATCAGCCATATAGACACTTTTAGTTTTGGTTGTTCCTGGCACTGCGAAATGTGGGATTTCTCCCTCACTGTCTTCTCCATCTTCTGAAGCTGCTAATAGTTCCTGTAAAGAATCCATATTTTCTTCTAAAAACTCCATCACTGGAGTAAACTTAGCTAGTCTTTCTGCAACATTGACCTGGCGTTCAACCTGTTTTCTAATCTCTGCAGCAAGTTCTTTCTCATTAGTTTCTGGAGCAGCTTTCTTACTTTCTTCCTCATCATCTTCCATTTCAGATTGATGAATGTAATTCCGCTCATCTGTGGACCAGATATAATTCTGTCGCTTCATAAAATCTGCTAAATCTTTATGATCATTAAAGCCTACTTTCTTTGCAACCGACTTAGGATCACTACCATCATCAGCAAACAAACTAATAATTAAATCAGCTTTTGATGATATACCAGTTAACTTCTTATTTTCAAATCCAGGGTCATCTACTTTTGGCACATAAGTACCACGATCAGCATCCCAGAGGAAGTTTTTTCTTCTAATATACATGTCCATGGACTTATAGCTGGAATAATTCAAATCATCAGCTATCTCCTCTCTGGACTTCCCATTCTTTAAAGTTGTCAAAATATAGTTGACCTTTTCATCATAGATAGGCTGTTCTTTTTCTGTATCAGCCATAAATGTATTACCTCCTTTAATTAGGATTCCCCTGCCTATAATAGCAGGGGATTTTGGTATCAAAGCACATTAACCGCTTCACTTAAATCGTCAATATTGCTATGAGCGTACAGGCTGGTTACAGAAATATTGGAATGACCCAATAACTTTTGGATTTTATAAATATTAATGTCATTTTTTACTAGCGAAGATGCAAAAGAGTGTCTCTTATGGAGATCTCTTTATAAGCGTCAGAGTGTTGCTTACACCAGTCTGTATTTCATCTACTCTAGCTGACCCGGTTATGATTTTCTTGTCTCCTTT
>NZ_QBLR01000431.1:0-2185 GCF_003070835.1 Halanaerobium sp.
CAATTTCTGTTTTATAAGTATTTTCTGTGCTAGAGTTGTTCTTATTGATAATTATTTTTTTTTCAGAATCAATAAAATGAGCCTTTACTTCAGTATATAAATTTATTGGGCAGGAAATCAAAAAATTCTGATCATCTATACTGCCCTGAAGAAGTTCTCCACAGCTGCCTGGAACTCTAAGTATAACTTGCTGCACTATTCATTCTCCTTTCATAACTAAATTTTAATAAATCAAATTAAAATTAAAAATTTAACTTTATAAATATTTATTTTATATTTTTAAGCTCTTGATATTTCTAAATCAAAGCAAAAATAATTAAAGCTAATATTAAAAATAATCCAACCGTATAATAAATTATTTTATTCAGCTTTAAAATATCACTAGCCTCAAATTTTTTCTTTTTCTGTCCGATATAGGCCCTAAAACTCTCCTTTCCCTGATAATAATTGATTCCTCCAAAACGCAGAGAAAGCGCTCCTGCCGCCGCTGCCTCTGGATAACCAGCATTTGGACTGGGATGTTTTGCTGCATCATTTAAAACTGTTTTAAAAGCTGACTTAAAATCGAAATCAAGTAGAAAAGATGCTGCAATAATTAAAAATGCTGTAATCCTGGCGGGAATATAATTAAAAAAATCATCAGTTTTAGCTGCTGCATAGCCAAAATTTATATATTTATCATTTTTATAACCCAGCATCGAATCCATAGTATTTACTGCCTTATATGTAACAGCAAGTGGAAGCCCTCCTAAAAGATAATAAAAGGCAGGTGCCAGGATTCCATCTGAAGTGTTTTCAGCCAGAGTTTCTAAAACTGCTCTGATAACTTCCTGGCGACTGCTCTGACTGCAGTCTCTACCCACAATTAAATCGACTTTTTTTCTGGCCTGCTCCAAATTATTGATTTTTAGGGCTAAATAAACTTCTTTACCAGCTTTGATCAAACCTTTTAAGGCCAGCATTAAACTCAGAAGAATTATTTCAATAAAATAAGCAAAATATTCATTTAGCCTCAGTGACTGTTGAATAATATAATTTGAGATAAAATAGCTAACTAATAAAACTATGATTACTAAAAAACCACCTTTTAATTTAGCAGCTAAAGTACCATCTCTTTCTTTTTGTAAATGTTTTTCCAAAAAAGTTATTAAGCCACCTATTATTACAACAGGATGTGTAATCCAGTTCGGATCAGAAATAATCAAATCTATGATTAAGGCAATAATTAAAAATAATATGAACTGCAAACTAAGCACCTCTACTTTTTTTATAGATTAAAGCTTTTTCCAAATAATTTTTCACTATTTGAAGGTTAGAAGCAAAGTGCAGGTGTATATAGGAGGCTAAAATATTATCCAGACTGCTGTAACCCTCTTCTTTTTTTCGATAATTATAACTTCTTTTAACTTTTTGGTCAATCTTTGAAATTCTGGAATAATGAAACACATGCCCTCTTGCTTTTTCTCCTTTTTTAAATAATAAGTTATCAGCTGAAGCTTCAACTTCTCGATATCCCATTTCCTGTAATTTAGAAGTCATTTCTATCTCGGCTGGAAGTAAGTCCAGCATTTGAAATTCTTTCCCCTCAAAATCTTTGACCTGACGGCAGAAATACATCAGCCCTCCGCATTCTGCATAAGCTGGAAGTCCCTGTTTGACTTTTTCTTTGAAATCGCTTTTGAATTCTCTATTTGCAGCAAGTTCTTGCAAAAAACTTTCGGGAAATCCTCCTCCCAGATAAACTGCATCTACTTCAGGGAGTCTAGAATCTGTTAAGGGGCTGAACTCGACAATTTTTGCTCCCGCTGCTTTTAAAAGATCTAAATTTATTTGATAATAAAAGTTAAAAGCCTGATCAGAGGCAAGACCTATTTTTATATTTTTTATAGTTGATTTTATAGCCAAATTATTTTTAAGTAAATTTTCTGATTCTACTTGCGAAATTTCTATTACTTGCTCAATATCAATATATTTTTCCATAAGCTCAACTAATTTTTGACTGTATGCTTTAAGTTCACTACTTTCAGAAACTGGCACCAAACCAAGATGTCTTTCCGGCAGTTCCAGATCTTGATTTTTAGGAAGATAGCCCAAAACTATTAAATCACTCATTTTATCTTTAATTGCTTTTTTTAATAATTCAAAATGATGAGGACTGCTGATATTATTAATTATAACTCCTTTT
>NZ_QBLR01000432.1:0-2178 GCF_003070835.1 Halanaerobium sp.
TTGCTGCAGAGATTAGAAAACAGGTTGAACGCCAGGTCAATGTTGCAGAAAGACTAGCTAAGTTTACTCCAGTGATGGAATTTTTAGAAGAAAATATGGATTCTTTACAGGAACTATTAGCAGCTACAGAGGATGGCGAAGAAAGTGAGGGAGAAATTCCACATTTCGCAGTACCAGGAACAACCAAAACTAAAAGTGTTTATATGGCTGATAGATTAGCTTAATTAGTTACAGAATTCAGCAAGGTTAGGAATGTATCTCAGAGAAATATTTTCGAAGCTGCTGTTATTGAGTATTTAAGGAAGTATGGTTATAGAGATGCAGTTAATTCTCTCTTGAGATAAGAAATTCAAAAAAATATGTAGGAAAATAATGAGATATAAAGAAGTAATTAATAAGATTAATTTACATTCAATATATATTAAAGTATAATGTATATATAAGAAGGGTAATTAAACTATGAATAAAAATCAAAAATACAAAATTATAGATGTAAGCAACTGGGAATTAATAGAAGAAGGAAAAGGTTATAGTAATTCTTATTGGCTTCGTGACACAGAATCCCGAAATAGAGCTTTATTTAAAATGCCAAAATATAATGAACATTATGATTGGTATGGTGGAGGTCACTGGGCAGAAAAAATTGTTTCAGAAATAGGGGAAGAATTAAATTTAAAAGTTCCACAAATTGATTTAGCTCTTTATAACAACAGTCATGGTTGTATTAGTTATAGGTTTTTAAATAAGGATGAAATCTTAAAAGAAGGCGTAGACCTAATGAGCTATGAAATCACTGAGGCTAATAGACAAAATTATACTCTAAATAATATTTTGAGTGATCTAAAAGAATATGATTTAATTGAAGAATTTATTGAAATACTGCTATTTGATGGGTTTATTGGTCAAACTGACAGACATGAAGAAAATTGGGGAATAATAGTTTCTGAAAAAAATGATATCACACCCAAATTAGCCCCAATTTATGATAATGCCTCTTCTTTAGCAAGAGAAAGATTACCACATCATGTTGAGAAGCTTCTTAAGGATGAGAACTTTTTTAGATCTTATTTAAGAAAATGTAAATCTTGTATTAGACTAAACGGTAATGAAAAAATCACACAGTATGATATGCTCTACTATTTAAAACAGAGCTATTCTGATATATATAAAGATTTTATTACTAAATTAAAATTACTGAAAGAAGATATTATTCGAGAGATTGTTTTTAAAGTACCTGAAAATTTTATGAGTGAAAACCAAAAGAAATTAGTTCTTAAGATATTAATGGAACGCAGAAGCTGGATGTTAGATTTAGTCGAGAAAGAAGGTGATTGATTATGGTAATTGCTAAACACAAAAATGAGCTTTTAGTTGTCTGGAAGGATCCAGATACCAGAGAAAGAACTGTGATTGGTAGACTGTGGAAAGAAAATGGGTTATTTCATTTTAAATATATTAGAGAAGATGAGAATGAACATGGCAGTATTGAATATGCACTTCAGATGGGATATAAGCCTATCAAGATTTTTGAAGATATTGATCAAGAATATACTTCTGACAAATTATTTGCTCCATTCCTTAATAGATTAAATGGTAAAGATAGAAAAAACAAGCCATTTGAAGCACTTAAAAGAACTGGAGGAAGACTGAGTACAGATACATTAGAATTTATGGAGCCTATTGATGAAGAAAAAAAATGTAGAACAGTTAAATTCAATATTGCAGGTTGGAGACATTATGATGGAGATAAAGCTTTAGAAAGCTTAGAATCTGGACAGGAACTTCATTTAGAAATTGAAGAAGATAATATTTATGATATGCATGCAATTGAAATCTGGACTAAAGATAAAGAGTATAAACTTGGTTATGTTCCAGCTGTTTACAGCAGGTATATTGATAAGCTGGTAGATGATGGAGAATATGATGCTGTAATTGATGAGGTTAACCCGAAAGCTGGGCCTTATCAAATTTTAGAGATTAGATTTAGAGGTAAGATGGTTAAGCCAAAGGTGGAAGAAACCAAATTTTCTATTGCGTAGGAAATATCAAAATATAATATGAATTAACAAATCCGCTACTTTAATTTGTAGCGGTTATTTTTTGTGTGCTCCGTAAATTATTCTGATAATAGGTGAAAGTCCTATCTATGTTGTGGCATGTATCATGTAGAAGTCAACA
>NZ_QBLR01000433.1:0-2162 GCF_003070835.1 Halanaerobium sp.
TGATTTTTAAGAATTGATAGGTACTTTTCCTGATTTAAGTTATTATTTTTTAAAATTCTTTTCTTCTGCTGCTGATAAAGCTGCTCTTTTTCCTTCTGACTGAGCGTAATACCTACATTTTCAGCTTTTTGCTGTAATAAAATGTTATTAATTAAGTTATCAAGCTGCTGCTTCTGATATTCTTTAAGAACTTTTTTACCACTTTCAGTGCTGGTCAATGTCTGAAGAAATTGTTGATCAATCTGATTTATTTTCATTAGAAGCTGATTTGTACTTGCTTTTTGAGCTAATTCTTTACTAGTTATATTTTCCTCATTAACTTTAGCAACAATATTTGATTCCATTTTATTTTTCAAATTAGGATCTGCTGGCTGCTTAGAATTTAAATTTAAATCCTGAGCAAAAACTGTGACTGGTAGAATAAGAACAATGATTAGCAAAGAAGACAAAATTTTCTTTTTCATATTCAAACAACTCCTTTCAAAATTATAAAATAGGATAAGAATTTCAAAGTCATTGACAGAAATATTATTTCACTATTTTTAACTAATAAATACTACCTTCACTATTAAGAGTATAATAATCGAATATTAAAATGTAATTAAAATGAAATGATTATTAGGTTAAAAATTCTTTAACTGTTCTTTACATAAAATCCGATTGTAAAACTCAAAATGAAAGTATAAGAAAAATCTTATTTATCGAAAGTGTAAAATCTTATTTGAGATTCACGATAGTACAAAAATCTATATTATAGCTGCATTTGATGCAGCTTCAAAAAGGGGATCAAATTCATGCCTTTATTCTATTTATAATAATATCAGTTAATTATTAAAACTCTTTTAAAGCAAAATTAAAAGATAATTAGATTAATGATTACATAGAAAGTCTTAATTAGACTAATTTTCTATTATTTGATCTGTTATTTCAATTTCTTATACCGTTTCTTATACCGTTAGAGGTGTCTGAGTTATTGAATGTTCCTTGGAACTTAAAATGATTTTCTTCAATTGTTTCTAATTGACTATCAGTTAATATAGACTCAATATTTTTTTGATACTCAATTCTTTTCTCATTTATTTTGCTTAAAATCTGTTCTAGTTTATCTTCAACTTCTCTAATCTCTGCATTACTTGCTCCACGAAACTCTAGATCTCTAATCTCACGAATTAAACTTCTTAATTCATTTCTTAACTCTTCAGTATCATTATAAAATTCATCTCTAAATTCCAGTATTTTTTCTATTTGGTAATCAGTCAACAATTCTATTGTTTTTTCTACTTGATGATCAAGTAACTTAACTATTTTTTTTACTTGATTATCAGTTAAAGACTCTAATAATTTTTCTATTTGGTAATCAGTTAATTCAACTGATTTATAACCAACACCTTCACCTTTGGTTTGATAATTATAATTTTTGACATTAGAATTCATTCCAGGTCCTTGGGCAAAACTAACTCCAGTCAAACTTACTGCTATAAAGCTAATGACCAATAAAACTTTTAATATTTTTTTCATTTAATTTTCCTCCTAATTTGCTTTAATTTCTTAACTCATAGCTTAATTATAGGAATAAAACTTTAAGGAATGATAAATTTATGTTTATTATTTTAATTAATTCCCTGAATAAGGTCTGGTCTTTTTGATATCTAAAAAAATAAACTATTTTAAATAAAAACCCCTCTGGAGAGAGGGATTAAAATTAACAAAGTAGGAAATTATCGAGTTCAATAATTTATATAGTACCGGTCTTTGTCACAAGTCCAAAATGGAGGAATTTAATTCACTTAGTTATTCTATTTATAATAATATCAGCAAGATATTAGACCTTAATTAACTACAAATTAAAAACTTATTAAATAAAGGATAGTGAAGTTAAAGATTCAAAATTAAATAATAGTATGGGGAAGAATTGGATGAGAATGGTGATCCAGTTATTAAAATAGAGCTGCTGGCAGAAAGAGACGAAATTAAGATTCCTCTGAGATATGAATCAGATCAAATCAAATAACTGTATTGATTTAATTAAGTAAGCTACTGTGATATAATTAAATAAACTTGAGGCTAAAAATGAGGTGTGTCAAATGAAGGAGTTTAATACTACAGGTGTCTGTATTCCAGAAAAACATTATATGGCTGATGTGAGCAAGAAAATTAATGTC
>NZ_QBLR01000434.1:0-2142 GCF_003070835.1 Halanaerobium sp.
TTATCTTTGATTTCTGCCAGAGCATGATTATAACTTAAGGGCTCCCGATAGGTTCTTTTAGAATTCATAGCATCCCAGGCATCTGCTGCACAAAGAATTTGTGATTCAAGCGGGATATTATTTTTTTCCAAAGCATCAGGATAACCACCACCATCCCACCTTTCATGATGATGTCTTATATATTTGGCTATATGCTGTAGTGATTTAGAACTTTTTAAGGCATTACTTCCAATGACAGGGTGTTCTTTAATTAATTCATATTCACTATCACTTAATTTACCTTCTTTATTCAGCACCTCTAAAGGAATTAACATCTTGCCAATATCATGTACTAAACCCGCCCAGTAAATATCATCAATTCTTTTCTGATCAAGTTTCATTTCTTCTGCGATTTCTGCTGCAAGATCTGCAACATTTTCAGAATGACCTCTTGTATATAAATCATACATTTCCAGCATTTTAATTGTTGAAGAAATTAATTCTTTAGTAAAATTACTTTGTAGAAAATTATATTCTTTCATTTTGTAAAACGAAGAAGCAATATTATAAAAAGCAGAGAATATTTTTTTAGAACTATTTGTAAAGCTTTTTTTACTATTTAGCTTAATATCTAAACTTATACCAGCCTTTTTTTGTCCATTAATTTCTAAATCCAAATACATAATCTCCTTAATCTTATTTAAACTGACCTCATTCATCTCCTTAAAATCATCACTACTCATATGCTGTCGATTCCGATTTTTCATATCTTCCTGATCAATTATTTCTATTGCTTCAACTTGATTATAAAAAGCCTCATTATCAATTTTATTTTCTTTTAATGATTCTAAATCATAACCTATGCAGTCTATAAAATTAACATACTGATCACCAAAAGTATAGACACTGCCAAAATCAGCTTCTGGAACAATTTCTACTGCCTGCTGTAATATTTTATTTAAAAATTCAGCTTCAGAGATTGTATTTAAATTATCTATATCAGAGACTAAAGAAATCATCTTTTCAAAGCGATTATTAAGCTCTTCAATTTCTTCAAAAGATGTTTCCAGTTCTTCGTTCATAGCTGTAATTTCCTCATTGTAGGCCTGCAGCTGCTGATTATAAGCTGAAAGTTCTTCTTTTTTCTTCTCTAAACTTTTTTCATACTGTTTTTTTTCGCTGACATCAAAGACAAAACCTTCAATAATAAAATTACCATCTTCTTTTCTTTCAGTAATTTTAGCACTCATATTGAGCCATATTATTTCACTGTTTTTCTTTTTTGCTCTAAATTCAAAATTTTTAACTTCTCCATTTTTATTTAGTTCGCTTAGAAATTCTTTTCTTTTTATCGGATTATAATAAAGATCTTTTCCTAAATCACTATAACTATTTACAGCTTCCTGAACAGTATTAAACCCACCTATTTCTATCATCTTTTTATTGACCTGTATTACCTGACCATTAGAACTTGTTTTGATAATTCCAATCGGTGCCTCATTATAGAGTTCAGAATATTTTTTTTGACTATTATTTATTACTTCTTTATATAAATCTTCTTTTTTTTGATACTGCTGAATATTTTTAAGCCAGCTTTTTATTTCATATTCCTCTACTTTTTTCTGCTTATATCCTTCAGGATCAATATAATAGGGATTTTCATAAAGTTTTCCCTGCCAGATTATATAATCATGAAGTTCAACTGCAGCTTTAATAATTTCATTGTCGAATAGATTAATATTATATCTACAGAGAGCATTAACAGGATATTTTTCAAAAATCTGATCATGCAGCTTCCATTCATATTTAATTATTTCTTCTTTACCACCTTTAAAATCTATAACGCCCTTTAATTCTCCAGTTATACTTAAACCACTGTAACCTTCTTTGACAGCTGATTTTACATTTGTTTCAATTAAAGTAATCATATCATCAGCACTGAAATTATCTGGATCCCCATATAATTCTTCGACATTAAAAGTCTGCAGCTGTCCACTCTTTAAAAAATCATCTGCATTCCTAAATGTTATATTTAATTCAGCTAAAATTTTCTTTTGATTATCTTTTGAATCAATGTAAATACATTTTTCATTATTTTTTAAACTTCTTTTTATCACTAGCATTGCATAAAAATATTTAAGCATTGTCAAATTTAAGTTATTG
>NZ_QBLR01000435.1:0-2122 GCF_003070835.1 Halanaerobium sp.
TTCTTAGTTGGAGCATATAAAGGCTTTAATAACAACACTAAAGTGGGGATCGGATATAATTTTACTGACTTTAATGATGATTTAACTAATTTAAGTTATGAAGCTAAAGGCTGGTTCATTAACTTAATTAAAGCCTGGTAGAATATAAACTCTGAAAATATATTTAAGTTTAAGAAAGTGGGGAAATCAAATGAAAATTAATAGTAAAAATATATTAACTATTTTAATAGCATTTATCATGATTTTGACTTTTAGTTCAGCAGTTATGGCACAAAGTGAGGATATAACTATTGAGCAGACTATTCCTGCTGAAATTTATCCGAATGATGCAGCCGGTCAGAATTATAAAGCAGAAATAACCAATAATAGTGTTTCTGCAGTTGCTGAGCTGGAGGTAGTATTGAATCTGCCTGAAGGTTTTATTCTTAGTGAGAGTCAGATAAATGAGCTAAAAATTGTTGATGAAAATGATAATGAATCAGTAATAGAAAGCAGTGATTATAATTTTAGTTCAAATGATAATACATATACAATTACACCGGTAGAAGCTGGAGTCTTATTAGCTGCTGGATCAAGTATTGTAATTGATTATAATCTCTCAACTGATGCAAGTTTAGATAATCAGAATAAAGATCTTGAGCTAACCTTTAACTATCTTGATCAGGCTGATAACAGTCTTAGTAAAACAGATACCGAAAATCTTGATGATAAAATATTATTTGGTGAATTAGATATTGATTTAGATCTAGCACCACAACCTATGCATAGAGGTGGTGAATTTACAGTTACTGCTTCAATTACTAATGTAGGTGAAGGTAAGTTATATAATACTACTCTAACACCGAATCAGAGTGTCGGTTTTAGTGATCCATTATTTAATAGTGGAGAAGACTTGATATCAGAATTGGAAGCGGGAGAAACTTATATATTTGAATATAATTATACTGTTGTTGATAATGATAATTTTGAAACTTTAGAGCTTAAAGCTGAAAATCCAGCCACAGAAGTTCCTGATGTAACTGAATCAGCTAATTTCAGATTTAATCCGCGGAAACCTTTTATAGATATAGAACCTCTAACTGATCCAGCAACAATTGATTTTGATACTTCAGATTTAATTCAAATTGAGGTTACAAATACCACTGAAGGTGATGGTCCTGCTAGAGGTATAGAGATTAAGACCAATATTCCTGCTGATTATGATGTGATAAATCTTACTAATGGTTGGTCATATAATGCTGGAGTATTCACTTATGATGAAGGTGACTTTCCTTCTAGTGATGGTGTTGATTATTCAGAAACTCTATCTTTTGAGCTGGAGACAGGTGATCCTTTAAGTCAAAATGAAAGTGGAACAATAACTTTACAGGCAGAATATACTGATGATGAGGATAATCCATACAGCAGGCCTTTTGAAACTTTTGATTATAATGTTACAGGAATTCCTAACCTTAATATTGAAAGTTCAGCTTCAACTACAGCTGATCACACTGATACTGATCGGATGTATTTAGGAGAAGAAATATCATATACTTATACAGTTAGTTTAACTGAATTTGATAAATTTACAGATGATAAAATAGCTGTTGAGTTAACTAATTTAGATGAGACTCGCTTAACTTATTTAGGTCATAATCTTAATGGAATTGGAACTTTTGATTCTTCAAATAAAATTTGGACTTTAGATCCTTCTGATCTAAATGGCCAGGATCGAAGTATCACTATTGATTTTGAAATAACCGATGATAAAACTAAGGCAAAGACTACTGTTTTAACTGAGGCAGAGGTAAGTGGGAATTTGAAGCTTGCTGATAATACTGAAATACCTATAGCTGATAATACATCTAATTCATTTTATCTGCAGAGTAGGTATAATGAAGTTGATTTAAATCAGCAGACTAAAGAAATAGTTAATCTGCCAGATGAGGGTAGTTTTGATTATACAAAAACTGATAACAAGCATAGAGTTGAGTATGTTGTAAGTTATAGTTTTGGTGATTCTTCTGCGGGTACATGGACAGGGAGCACCATAAGTGATGATATGGATAATGGTCAGATTTATAATGATACAGATGGTTTTATTCAATATTCAATTGATGGTGGTTCGACATGGGATGATGTT
>NZ_QBLR01000436.1:0-2112 GCF_003070835.1 Halanaerobium sp.
TTGAATTCTTCTGTGTAAGTTCTTCTTTTTCCCATTTCGGGCACCTCCTGATTATATTATATATCTTAACTCGGTGTCCTACAAATTGGGGGAGGGTCAGGAAAGTGCTCATTGGTATAAAGAAGTAATCACTAATAATGGAGTTGATAAGTAATAGTCAGAGAAGTATTAAGATTAAAATTAAAGGGGGATAGAAATGTTAACGATAATAGAGAATGAATTAATTAAGGTTAAGATAGCTAGTCAGGGAGCAGAGATGACTAGTCTAGAGCTAAAAGAGGATAATCAAGAATATTTATGGAAGGCTGACCCAAGGTATTGGGGGCGCCATGCACCAGTATTATTTCCGATTGTAGGTAAGGTAAAGAATGATCAGTATAAAGTAGATGGTGAAGTTTTTAAGCTGACTCAACATGGATTTGCTAGAGACAATGAATTTGAATTAGTTGAGCAGGAGGAGCAAAGGGTAGTATATAGGCTAACAAGTAGTGAAGAGTTGTTAAATAAGTATCCTTATCAGTTTGAATTAGAGATTGAGTATAAATTAGTAGCTAATCGAGTTGAGGTCACTTATAATGTGAAGAACAAAGATCAAAAAACTATCTACTTCTCTATAGGAGCTCATCCAGCCTTTAATTGGCCTTTAGAAGAAGGAGAGACTAAAGAGGACTATTATTTAGATTTTGAAGAGAATGAAAAGCTAAGGGCTTCTTTATTAGATGAAGGATTATTGAGTGATACCACTATAGAATTTTTAGCTAATAATAATAGCAAGCCTTTAGCTGAAGAGTTATTTCGAAATGATGCTTTGATTCTAAAAGATCTAAAATCAAAGTCAGTCTCATTAAAGAGTAAGAGCTCTGACAGAGAGGTTAAAGTAGAATTTGCTGGTTTTCCATATATGGGTATCTGGTCACCACCAGCTGGAGCGCCTTTTATCTGTATTGAGCCTTGGTATGGGGTTGCTGATGATAAAAATTCTGATGGTAATTTTAAGACTAAAGAAGGGATTGAAGTTCTACAGCCTGAGGCAGAATTCTCTTGTACGTATAGTATAAGTATCAAGTAGCTGTTAGCTTCTAGCAACTAATAAAAAAGAAAATAGGTGATGAGATGGATAAATCTTATGTAGTAGGTGTTGATTTAGGTGGTACCAAGATTTTAACTGCTCTAGCAGACTTAGAGGGAAATATTATAGCTAAATGTAAAGTACCTACAGAGGCTAAGCAGGGTAAGGATAGAATCTTTACTAACATCAAAAAAACTATTTATAATGTTTTAGAAGAAGCTAAGATTGATATGAAAGCAGTCAAAGGAATTGGCTTAGGTAGTCCAGGTCCTTTAGATGTTAAAACAGGAGTAATTGTCAATCCTCCTAATTTAGATTTAGAGAATGTAGATGTCTTAGCAGAGTTATCAGAATTTCAAGTACCAGTATTTTTAGAGAATGATGCCAATGCTGCTACTTTGGCAGAAAAATACTTTGGAGCAGGAAAAGAAGCAGAAAATATGGTTTATATGACTGTAAGTACTGGAATAGGTGCTGGAGTAATAATCAATAATAAGATCGTTCATGGGGTAAGTAGTGGAGCAGGTGAAGTAGGGCATACTACTTTAGACCCCCATAGTGATCTGCAATGTGGCTGTGGGAATTATGGTTGTTTTGAGGTGTTAGCTTCTGGTACTGCCTTAGGTAGAATGGGGCAAGAGGCTGTAAAATCAGGTAAAGATACTTTAATTGCTCAATTGGTAGATGATCTAGCAGAGGTTAATGGTGCCACTGTGGCAGAGGCTGCTTACAAGGGGGATCAGCTAGCCCAAGAGATAATTGATGAACTAGCCAATTATTTAGGGATAGGGCTAGCCAATCTAATTAATAACTTCAACCCTGAAAAGATCATTATTGGTGGTGGAGTTATTGCTTCTTGGGATTTATTTGAGGCTAAGGTCAAAGAGACTGTTCAAGCTAGAGCTTTAGATTTCTTAGCAGAAGCTACAACGATTACTACTGCTCTGAGCTTCCCCCATTAAATTAGACACATAGTTTAGACGTTTTTCTCTCATTTTCGTAGTTTTCCGGACTTTTATAATCCAGAGTAGAATGCATTCTGA
>NZ_QBLR01000437.1:0-2109 GCF_003070835.1 Halanaerobium sp.
ATAAATCCCCTTTCTTTTTACTATCATTAATGTCAGATATTCAATTTTTTTATTTTTAAACACTTCTATATTCTCAGTATAAAACTCATCTTCAAAACCGCATTTACTGGCAATAAGCACATTTTTCTTTAAAGCTAATTTTTCTAAGACACGATATGCTGTCTCATAATTGCGGCTCAACTTTAAAATTACTACTGTTTCAAACAAATTAAAAACTTTTTCTAAATGGTCTTCGCTTTTAATATTAGATAAAATTGCTGTATTTTCTTTTTCTTCTGCCAAAGGTAGATTATATCTGGAAGTAACAGCTGCAATAGAATTAATTCCGGGTATTGTTTCGATTTCAATTAAACTATCCCATTCTTTAATCTTTTTTAGCATATAAGAATAGGTGCTGTATAAAAAAGGATCTCCTATAGTTACAAATGCAATCTTTTTATCTTTTTTTAATAATTGATATATTTTTCGAGCAGCAGCTGTGCGTGATTGTTCAAGCTCTTTTCTGCTTTTTGACATTTTAAAATGCAATTTAACAATTCTACCTTTTAGCTCTATTAAATTGGAAATAATTTTAAGAGCTTTACTAGAATCACTTTTAGCTGACATTGGAGTGCAGATATAGTCAACTTCTTTTAAAATTTCTACTGCCTTTAAAGTGACTAATCCAGGTTCGCCTACTCCAACACCGATTCCATACAATTTTTTAGCCAAATTAGTTCCTCCATTCATTTAAATTTATCTCAATACTTTTCTTAAATCTTTATTTTTTTACTGCACTAATGATATAAACTGGACTTAAAGCTTTAAACATTTTGTATTTATTAATATTTTTAGTTCTAGTCACAGCAATATTAACAATATCCAGTCGATAATCTAGTCTTTCAAGTTCCTGGATAGCAGTTGTCAAAGTATTAATTGTAACTGCAGTTAATACAATTCTACCATTATTTTTTAGCTTTTGATCAGCCGCCTCAAGAATTGCAGTAAGTTGGCCTCCACTGCCACCGATAAAAATTCTATCTGCTCCAGGCAAAGCATCCATTCCTGCAGGAGCTTCCGCCTCCACTATTTCAATGTTTTTTAGATTAAATTTTATAAAATTTTTTTTAATTAAATTAAGAGCTTTCTTTTTTCTTTCTAAGGCATAAACTTGCCCCTTTTTTAAAACTAGAGCCATCTCAATTGAAACACTACCGCTGCCTGCTCCAATATCATAAACTATCTGATCTTTTTTAAGTCTTAATTTCGATAAGAGTACCGCTCTTACTTCTTCTTTAGTCATCGGAACTTCGCCTCTGATAAAACACTCATCAGATATCCCAGGAGTATTATATTCCCATTCACTCATCAATATCACCTCTAAGACTAGAATTCAATTGGTTATTATCCAGAATAATCATCACTGTTAATTTAGAAAATGAAAGCTTTTTAATTTCTTCAGCACTGCCAACAGTAATATTTTCATCTGCATAAGAAAGATTTTCAAAAACACAAATAGTTTTATCTTTAATTTTATTTTTTAACAAATACTCAGCAATCTTTGCAGGAGGAAATTTGTTATCTGTAAAAAATCCAACCTTAGCTTCTTTTTTTAAGAGAACAAGCAGCTCATCTTTATTATCTTTACCGTGCAGACTGGTAATTCTCATATCATTCCAACTAATTTGAATTCTAGAAGCAGCAAGCTGTAAAGAACTGATCCCAGGAATAACTTCCAAAATATCGATATTTATTTCTCTTTTTAAATAATTAAGTAAGCTGTATAAACCTGGATCACCTGAAACTAAAACAGCAATTTTTTTCTTTTCATAATTAGCCAAAATATAATTTTTAATTTTAACTAAGGGCAGAGTAATTTTAATTTTTTTAGCCTTCTGTTCTGCAAAAGTTTCTAAAGCTCTACTGCCTCCGATTAAAACATCCATTTTTCCTATAATTTTTTCTGTTTTTTTAAGTAAATAGTCTTTATTTCCCGGTCCAATCCCCAGTACATAAACTTTATTCAAAATCAAAATCCTCCTCTGCTTCTTTTGAAAGAGCAACAATACCCTGATTTAAAGTAAAAATTACTGCTTTACACTTAATTTTATTTTCAAGTTTTGCTTCTAC
>NZ_QBLR01000438.1:0-2107 GCF_003070835.1 Halanaerobium sp.
CATAATGACCTTTAGTAAGTTCCAAATCATTATCTAACCAAAAAATATATTTTTTTAATTCATTTGCTAAATGATGTCCTAAATTCCATTCAGTCATTGTTGTTTCAGATGTATTAATTAAAATATTGGGTTGGTTTTTTAATAGATTTAAAATTGATGAGTTCAGTATATTTGCAAGAGTTTTTAACATAAAATACTCCTTTATATAGAAATTATAGTGCTGTAGATAACTTAATAATATAATTTAGATTAATTTTCAACATCTAATATATATACTTCTTGAAATATATGGTTTTTCCTTTATTCACAAGTCAACAAAATCTGCATTTTTAGGTTCTATAAAGTCATAAAGCTGAGGTCTCATCTAAAAACCCCAGCTCTGTAATAATCATATTTAATTATCTTTATTAACATCTACCTGCAAATTTTTGTTCATACATCTTTTCGTCAGCTTTATTGTAACATTTTCTAATATTTTTAACACTATGTTTTTGATTACTACAATCTGTAGTTTCAAAACCCAGGGCAATAGTTAAAGGCACTGGCAGCTCCTCAATCTTATTGTCTTCTTCTATTCTCTTTAAAATCCTATCAACAATATCATCTGCCTTAGAATAATCGGTTTCCGGTAAGATAATTGCAAATTCATCTCCACCAATTCTGGCAACTACATCTTCAGTTCTGACAGAGCTTTTAATCGCCTCTGCAGTTCTTTTAATATATCTGTCACCCATGCTGTGACCATAATTATCATTAATATCTTTTAATCCATTCATATCGCCCACAATAATACTGATCGGATATTTTCTGGAATTGTGAAGTCGTTTAAGCTCTTCATTAAAATATCTTCTGTTATAAAGGCCGGTTAATTCATCATGATTGGAAAGGTATTCAATTTCTTCTGCTGCTCTTTTTTCCCGATCTATATCAATATGAATACCAACCATCCTTTCTGCATTATCCTGATCATCTCTTTCAGTTATCTTACCAATATCTTTAATCCACTTCCAGTTGCCGGACTTAGTTTTTAGTCGATGTTCATTATAATATTTTTCAGTTTTACCCTCCAGATGATCTTCTACATCTTTTAAAGCCTGCTTCTTATCATCAGGATGAATTAAATTAAGCCAGGTATTAAGGTTACTCTCAAGCTCAGAAAGTTCATATCCTAGCATCTGGGCCCAGTTCTCATTAAAATGTACTGTATCATTTACAGCATTCCAATCCCAAATACCAATATTGCCACCCTCTACAGCAAGTTCCAATCTCTCTTTTACCTCTTTTAATTCAAGTTCTTGTTTTTTAGTTTCGGTAATATCATCAACCGCAACATAAATTAATCGATTATGTTCTTCATTTTCTACAGAAAAAATATGAACATTGCAATATTTGATTTTATTATTAACTTTAAATCTCACTTCATTTTCCCAGTCTTCTTTTTCTAAAATCGCATTGATTTCTCTCTTAATATTTTCTGGTTCTTCATATAAATTAACAGCGTCTAAAGCAAACTCCTCTTTAATATTACTTTTTGAGATCTCAAATATTTCTTCAAATTTATTATTGGCATCCAGTATTCTAAATTCTGAGTCCAGTAAAGCGATACCCTCCAGAGAATTAGTAAAGAGGTTCTCAAATATTATCTTTTGGTTTTTTAGCTCCTGTTTTTGCTTAATTCGGTGAGAAATGTCTATAATCTCAAATAACGTCTTTCCATCATCTAATTGTGAATAACGGAAATTAAAATACTTATAATCCCCTGCAGCAGTTGTAATTTTATATGTTCGGTCCTGAATATCATTTTTTATGTCATATTGAAAAAAATTTTTGGCTTTTTTTCTAGATCCCGGATCTGGATAAGCCTTTTTGTACCAATCTTCCATTGTTTTAATTTCAGCTTCTGTATATCCAGTCATCTCTTTTATAGTCTGGTTGGTAAATAAAAGCTGGCCCTGTTGGTCAGCTATTACAACTCCAATTGATAATTTATTTATTAAACTCTTCATTAATTGATCATCTCTTTCCATAGATTTCTCACCTCAGACATCATTTTAGTGATAATACTTATATTATACATCAAATTCTACAATCCTGCATTATATTGGAT
>NZ_QBLR01000439.1:0-2102 GCF_003070835.1 Halanaerobium sp.
ATATGGTAGAGTTAGATAAAGACTCGGTAATTTATGAGTTATGGCAGCTGCAGAAAAGAGTTTTTCAGGATAAGTAAAATGAAATAACTTATAAGGAGAAAACTCTATCTTTAAAATGTTAGACAGACCTGTTTAAAGATAAATTTATAGGTTTTAATAATAGAAATTAAATTAAAATAAGTGAAAAGTAATGAAAATAATAAGAAAGGATGAATAGTATGGCTTCTGAAAAGAAAGTTACTATAGTTAATGAAACTGGTTTACATGCAAGGCCTGCGTCTCAATTTGTTAAAAAAGCAGGTAAATTCAAGTCTGATATTAAAATTGTTTTTGAAGATAAAGAGGTAAATGCTAAAAGCATTATGGGTGTAATGAGCCTGGGTATTGGCCAGGGAAAAGAAATTACTCTTAAAGCAGATGGCGAAGATGAAAAAAAGGCACTTGATAGTCTTGAAGATTTCATTATAACAGAAATGGCAGAAGAAGATAATTAATAATAGCAAAAAAATATCCAGTCTCCCTAATAATTAAGCTGAGACTGGATATTAATTTAATTGTATTAATTACAGTGATATTCTGTTTAAAAAATAGGAGGATAAATTTTGTTAAAAGATGTTGCTAATATAGTAAGAGGATTATCAGCGGATATTGTAGAAAAGGCAAATTCTGGTCATCCGGGAATGCCGATTGGCTGTGCTGATATTGGAGCACTGTTATTTGGTGAGATAATGAATATCGATGCTTCAAAATCAGACTGGCCTGATAGAGATCGCTTTGTACTTTCAGCTGGACATGGATCAGCATTTTTGTATTCATTTTTGCACCTGACAGGTCATGACATTTCAATGGACGATTTAAAAGACTTTAGACAGCTTCATTCTAAAACACCCGGCCATCCAGAATATGGAGAAACTGATGGAGTAGAAACAACAACTGGACCTTTAGGACAGGGATTTTCTAATGCAGTTGGTATGGCTTTAGCAGAAAAAATGATGGCTGCTAAATACAACACAGAAGACCACTCAATTGTAGATCACTACACCTATACTATAATGGGAGATGGCTGTATGATGGAGGGTATAACTTCTGAAGCAGCATCACTTGCAGGTCATTTAGGACTTGATAAGTTAATTGCAATCTATGATGATAACGATATTTCAATTGCTGGAAATACAAATTTAGCTTTTACAGAGTCTGTAGCTGACCGCTTTAAAGCTTTTGGCTGGCAGGTAATAGAAAATATTGACGGTCACAATATTGACCAGGTAAGAGAAGCAATTAACCAGGCAAAATCTGATAAGGAAAGACCTACGGTAATTATGGCCAAAACACATATCGCCTTAGGTGCACCGAATAAGCAGGATACAGCTGATGCTCATGGAGCACCATTGGGAGAAGAAGAAATCAAAGGTCTAAAAGAAAAGTTTGACTTACCAGTAGATAAAAAGTTTTATGTCTCAGATGAGGTCAAAGAATTTTTCCGGGCTCATGCTGCTGAGATGCAGGATCAAAGATTAGCTTGGGAAAAAGAATTTGAAGAATGGGCAGCAGCTAATCCTGAACTCAAAAAAGATTGGGACCAGGCAATAGAATTAAAACTGCCTGTTGATTTAAAAGAAGAAATTATGGACTTAGAAATGGAAGCTCCAATAGCTACAAGAAAATCAGCTGGAGCAGCTTTATCAAAAGCATTTGAACTAATACCATATTTAGTTGGTGGGTCAGCAGATTTAGCCCCATCAAATAAGACCTATAACGCTGAATACGGAGAAGTACAAAAAGGTGATTACAGCGGCAGAAACTTCCGTTTTGGAGTTAGAGAACATGCAATGGGAGCAATTACAAATGGTTTAGCTCTGCATTCAGGTTTGCGTCCATTTGCAGCAACTTTCCTTGTTTTCTCAGATTATATGCGTCCAGCAATTAGACTGGCTGCTTTAATGAAGCTGCCTGTAACTTATGTCTTTACCCATGATTCTGTTTTTGTTGGTGAAGATGGACCGACACACCAGCCGATAGAACATGTGGAAGCATTAAGAATTATACCTGGACTTAAGGTTTTAAGACCAGGAGATGAAGAAGAAGCAAAAGCTGCCTGGGTT
>NZ_QBLR01000440.1:0-2096 GCF_003070835.1 Halanaerobium sp.
AGTAATACTTAAGCTGTCAACTGATGTTGTCATACTGCCATTAACATAGCTCATACCTGCTGGTATAATATCCTCAACTATCAGATCATAGGCAGCTGCTGTTGAACTACCTGAGTGATTGATAGTTATTGTATATTCTACTGTATCTCCTGCTTCATAGCTTCCAGATACAAAAGTCTTATCAAAAGCTAAGTCTGGCTCTATTATGGTTATCGGAGTTTTGTCTGCTGTCACATTCTGCTGATTTCCTGCATCATCATTATAATAGAGATTAGTTGTAATTTCTTTTGTATCTCCATTCTGGTTATCTGCAATGTTTTCTACTAGCGCATCATATTCGATTGTAATCCTGTCATCAGCTATATGCTTTGATCCTGAATTAATAATTTCTGCAAATGATAAATTGTTATCACTTAAATCCTGATCTGTTAGATAATCTTCTTTAGACAACACATTTCCATTACCATCTTTTAAGGTAAAACTACCTGCCTCTAAACCTGTCGGTATCATATTTCCAACTTTTAATCCATTTATAGTACCTTTAATTAAATCAATATCAACTTTGTAGCTTACTTTATCACCAATTGCATAATCATCTTTATCACCAATGATTGACTTAGTGATACTAATATCGCTATTTATAGTTAGATCAGCAGCAGTTTCTAAGAAATAATCATTTAGATTACTATTTTTTACACCTTTTCTTCGATCATCATTATCTCCATCAGGATGTGATGACCAGGCAAGGCTTACTCCATTAGTTAATACTTCAGCCGGAGCTACACCATCATCTAATTTTACCTGATAAGTTAGTTCTAGTGGAGTGCTGGAACCATATGTCTGAGCGAGTTCTTCAACTGTCCAGCTTAAATCTTGACCACTATCATTGGCAGTAATACTTAAACTGTCAACTGATGAAGTCATAGTACCAGATACATAGCTCATACCTGCTGGTATAATATCCTCAACTGTCAGATCATAGGCAGCTGCTGTTGAACTACCTGAGTGATTGATAGTTATTGTATATTCTACTGTATCTCCTGCTTCATAACTATTTTCTCCACTCACATTTTCAAAAGCCTTAGATAATGTTAATTCTGGTTCTACAACTGTCAGGCTCACACTATCAGAAAGTGGATTTCCATTATATGAATAACTGAAATCTGAATTTAAACTATTACCATTACTTACAGCATCAATATTTAAGATTTTAGCTTGGAAGCTCAATCTATATTCATAATCTTCACTGCTGTCATTTTTAACAGTAACATCACCATCAGGAAAGACTATACTCTGGCCACCATTTTCTGGATTACCTGTGATTTGGGCCGGCTCCCACTGACCAAGATCATTACCAGTTGTACTTTCAGGTGTTCCCGGACCATTAACACTTCCTTCAATAAACTCTAATCCTTCAGGAAGTTCAGCACTCAAGTTAAATGCAGTAACCGTTGTCTTGGCAGGAACTAAAAAGCTAAGATTATAATTAACTGTATCACCAGGACTGACATTTGTTATATCCGAATTTGCTGTAAATGTTGAACTGCTGCCATTAAAAGTTTTATCTGCAGTAATTGTTTGATCAGCAGCTGGATATTTTTGAGCATCATTAACATTCTTTACTACGGAATAATATTCTTCAAGTTCAGCACTGAAAGTATAATTTAAACCTGCTTGGATATCATTATTTGCTTCAGTCTGATATTTAATTATATATTTTTCAGCCGGATTTAAAATACCATCAGCTGTATCTTTAAAGGTGATTATTAACTGGTGGTTTGTATTATTATATTCAAGATCATAATCAGTATTTTCAATAAGATCTGTACCATCAGCTTTTTCAATTACTACTGTACTTAAAATATTTGCTTCTTTATCTCTAAATCCTGCCGGAATAGTTTCTACTATTTTTGTTTGATAAGCAGGAGAGATATTAGCTGCTGTTCCATTAGAAACTGAAAGAGTATGTTCTAAAACAGTACTCGAATCAACTGTATTATTATCTGCACTTCTACTGATAGTAAGTTCTGGTTCTTCAAAGTTGAATTCACTAGAATCTATTAAAGCCTCATTATTTAAAATGCTGTTATCTGCTG
>NZ_QBLR01000441.1:0-2090 GCF_003070835.1 Halanaerobium sp.
TGCTATCAATGCTGATAAGCCAAAGAAAATAGACACAGCAGAACTTAAAGTAATAGAAGTAACAATAGTTAATATTTTACGAGTTTTTTCATTAAATTTGGTTAGTAAATATTGGGTAATATAGCCAAAAAACAGACCTAAAATTATAGCTCCAAAAATTTCAATTAATGGTAAAACAATAATCTCTGATAACTTAATTGCTCCTTCTCCCCTATACTGTGAATAAGCAATTGGGTTAATTAATGAAAAGATTATTAAAGCAAATGCATCATCAAGGCCTACAACAGCCATAATTGTTGAAGTTAGAGGCCCTTCAGAATTATATTCCTTTAAAACCATTACAGTTGCAGCTGGTGCAGTAGCAGAAGCAATTGCTCCAAATAAAAGTGCCATATAAAGCGGACGACCAATAAAATACACTGCTGCTGTAACAATTACAAAGGCTGAAACGGATTCCATTATTGCAATTGAAAATATGCTTTTCCCCAGTCTTTTTATTGTTTTTATTGAAAGTTCACTACCGATTGTAAAAGCAATAAATGCAAGGGCAATATTTGTAACGTAATCTAAATTAGCTAGAACAAAAGTATACATGTTAGACATTTCAGAATCTATTACTGGAAAGATAGAAATAATGTCTGGACTTAATAGGATACCCAAAAATACATAACCAACTACTATTGGAATTCTATATTTCTTGGCCAGTAAAACTACTAAAAATGCAAATAATAACAATAAAGAAATTAAATAAAGTTCTTTATTGGCAACATCATTTAACACCAACCACTCTTCAACATCATGGGCCGAGAAGTTAATTAATTCGTTCATAAAATACACCTCATTTTATCCAATACTATAATACAATTATTAAGTTATCAATAATCTGAGCAAAGAAAGCTATATTTCCAGATATCACTACTCAGGATGGTTTTCTGCTTCGTCTAATAAATAATGCAGCAGGTTAGATCTTTCTATAAAGCCGCGCAAAAAATCTTCATCATTAACAACAAAAAGTAGTGACTCTTTGTTATTCAACATAATGTCAGCAATTTTTTTCATATCACTATTTTCTTTGACTGCATCACGATTGCGGGCCATGTATTTCCCAACATTTTCATCCTTAACATATTTTAAATTCTCTACAGCTTCATTCACCTCATAAAATAGGCGGCTGCTGTCTAAAAAACCAAAACTCTCGGGAATTATGTTCTTAAGAATGTTATTACTGTAAATAGTTCCTACAAACTGATTTTGGTGATCAACCACTGGTAAAACTGATTGTTCTGATCTGTACATCAAAATTATTGCTTTGCGAATACTATCATCTGGAGTTACCGAATTCATAGTTCTAATCATATAATCTTTTACTAGACTCAACTTTTACACCTCCAGCTTATTAACTTCTAATCTTTCTAAACAACAGTTATAATCTTTTCCTTCATTTAAATAAACCTCTTTATTTTCTGCTATCCACAAAGCAGCAGCTCCCCCTCTTAAATTAGCTTCAATAAAATCAAATTTATCAGTTTTAAAAGCATAATCTAAATAGGCGGTGTTATAGGCATCACTTGCTCCCAACCAGTTAATGATACAGTATCCTTTAGGTGAAAGCTGATAAACATCACCATTTTTATCAAAGAGTATCCGGTCACAGTGGAATGGAATCATAACTCTTTTGGCTCCCATTTCCTGCATCTTTTTTCCTGCTTTAATGTAATCCTCTTTGTCATTCATCTCCATATCTAAAATTGTTTTATGGTGCTTAAAATATGGTGCTACAACATCCGGTTCTGATTCTAAAGCCAATTTTAAAGCTTCACCACTGGCCTGCAGAAAAACATGTTTACCTTTACCTTTGGCAATTTTAATTAAACGCTGATAAATATCAAAGTCTACACCCTCAGGAACTGAGCCGGAGATTAAAATACAGTTACTTTCAGAAATTGACCTCTTAAAACGAACTATCAGTTCGTCAACTTCTTCTTTTTCAACCTCAAAAGTATAGTCATTGTACTGAGTATAGGTTGCAGGATCTTTACCAATTATTTTTACATTATTTCTAATTTCACTTTCGGTGTAAATATAATTAC
>NZ_QBLR01000442.1:0-2087 GCF_003070835.1 Halanaerobium sp.
AACCACTCAAAGAAGGATTCCTCTTTTTATTTAAAAAAATTATCATAATTTTATTTACACAACTTATTATACATTACTAGAATATCAAAAAAAATTCTTTATAATAATAAAACAATAGGAAATATTGATGATTTAATTATTTTGATTGAAAAAGAAAACTATAAATTTCAATATAATAAGATTAAAAAATGGGTGGTAAAAGCTGCTCAATAATGTTCTGAATTTAATTTATTGAGGAAGGTGACTAATAATGGCAGAAAAAGAATTAAAAAAACAAATTGAAGAAATTATCAGAGAAACCTTAATAAGAAAGGATAAATCAATTTCTGATGATAAACCCATTCCACTAGAAGCATCAGGTAGACATGTTCATTTATGTCAGGATCATGTTGATCAGCTTTTTGGTAAAGGATATAGACTAACCCCAAAAAGGGAGTTATCTCAACCAGGTCAATTTCTTGCGGAAGAAAAAGTAAAATTAATTGGAAAAAAAGGAATAATTGAAAAGGCAGCAGTTTTGGGGCCAGCAAGGTCGCATTCTCAGGTAGAGCTTTCTAAAACAGATTCAATTCAGTTAGGAATTGATGCTCCATTAAGATTTTCAGGGGATATTAAAGATAGTGCTTCGGTTTTTATAGCTTCTGCTGAAAATGTAATTAAATTAGAAGAAGGAGTTATTATTGCTAAAAGACACATACACATGACTCCAAAAGATGCAGTTGATTTGGGCGTAGAGGATAGACAAATAGTTTCTGTTGAAGCGTTAACTGAACGACCAGTTGTTTTTAAAGATGTGTTAGTTAGGGTTAATAAAGATTACAGCTTAAATATGCACATTGACTATGATGAAGCAAATGCTTGTTTGTTTTCTGCTGGTGATAAAGCTAAAATAATAAAATAATATACTTAATTCTATTTATCTCCTATAATCCAGCAGCAGCTGAATTATAGGAGATATTTTATTATATAGGAAACTATGCTTTTGCAGGAATGTTGATAACTTTGTAGAAGGATAAAAATATTATGAGCCCAAAACAAAGAAGAAAACACATTAAAGTTAAAACAATATTGAATGATCACTGGGAAGAGTTTAAGATAGAACATCTTCCAGGTAGAGTGCCTGCTGATATGTTAAATCATGTAATTGACCAGGTAGAAAAATCAATGGAATGTGGTAACTGTTATCTATCAAATTAATCCATTAAAAAACAATAATTATTAATCAAAATAAATTGAAACCAGCACTTCCTTTTCCTTAAATAATCTGATAAAATATTGTCAGAATATTTAGGATGTGATCAGATGCAAATCATTCATGACTTTAAAATACCTGTAAAAAAATATTCTGAGCTTGGCCAGAATAATAATTTTCCTCACCCTGAAGAATGTCCTCACTGCCATGATAAACTTCATAAACATGGATTTTACCACCGCTATGTTATCACCATCGATGGTAAATGTTTCTGGATACCGATTAGAAGATACAAATGCCAGCACTGTCAGAAAACTGTTTCCATACTTCCAGCCTTTCTCTTCCCTAAATTTCAGAGATCTCTAAATTATATTATCTGCTGTATCAAAGAATATCTACTCCAGAAAAAACTATTCCTCTACAAACAGGCGGTATATTTTTATCTACATAGATTTACCCAAAATATACCTGGTTTGATTGCTTTTTTCAGAGACAAATACCACTCCCTGATCCCCTTTAAATTATCAAGAATAAAAAAAGCCATAAAACTAATTAAAATGATTTGGAGCTCGAACGCTCAGATACTCGCAAAAGAATATCAGGATCACTTTAATCAATGTTTTATGGCACTTTAATTGTACCATAAAGATTAAAGTTTTGGAACTATTTTTTTAAACACAAAAGCTTTCACTGGAAAAGAGCTATTTTTCTGATTAAAATGTTATTATCAGCAGTTTAAGAACATTTTTGCTCTTAAATGCTAAAATTAAAGCTTAAAGGAGCTGATTTTGATGACTGATAATGACAGAGAACAGATAGCTCTATTTCGCTTTTCCCTCATTTCACCTATCCTGAATAGACAGGTGAAAAAACAGAACGAGTATCTGGCAAAGGT
>NZ_QBLR01000443.1:0-2078 GCF_003070835.1 Halanaerobium sp.
AGAGAAGATTAAAAGGATTTTTAGCTGCTCGAGAAAAACTAATTCAACTATTTGAAGAAAGATATTAATTTATTTACACAAAATACTTGACGTTACCTCTGCCAAGCCCCCTTTTTTAAAGTTAATCTGGAAAACTTATTAAGATTCAATAATTTATTCAGCAGTATTTTAAACTTATTTAAGTTTTTTAATTTCTGCTAGAATCCAATCTCTGAACTTCTTTTGATCAATTTTAACAGCTAGTTTTACATTTTTTCGATCTGTATATCTTGCCGCAAAATCTACTACAGTAGCACCAGCAGCAGGACCAGCAAGCGCAACTTCTAAATGAGTTTCTTTAAATTTAAAAATATCAGGTCTTACTAAATAGCAAATAGTACAGATGTCATGCATCATTAAACCATGCTTTTCTAAATCTCCCCCCCGATAATGAGTAAATAATGAATAAAGCATATCACCTGTCTGCCCCAGCCCTTTTATAAGCTCAATATCTCTTTTATTTAAAAGCGCCTTTGATGTTACTCTGAGTCCAAAAATAGTAATTTGAAGGCCGGAGTTAACCACTATTTGAGCTGCATGAGGATCAACTTTTATATTAAATTCAGCTGCAGAATTAGTGTTGCCCCCAACTGTTGATCCACCCATAATCACAATTTCTTCAATTTTTTCTTTAACTTCTGGATACATATTTAAAAGTAAAGCTGCATTTGTCAGTGGACCAATTGTAACCAGGGTTACTTTAGCATCCGCAGCTAAAATTTTATTTTTTATCTCTACTACAGCATGTTCAGGCAGCAGCTGCCGGCTGCTTTCGGGAAAGTCATAACCTCCCATTCCTGTTTCACCATGGAACTCGCTTGCATCCTCATATTCTCTTAAAAGAGGTATCGAACTTCCGGCTGCCAGTGGCACTTCTTTCTCAAAAAAATCAAGGATTTTTTTAGCATTTTCAGTTGTGTAATCTAAATTAACATTACCAGCAACTGTACTCACAAGCTCAACTTTTAGCTCCGGGTTATTTAAAGCAATGGTTAAAGCTGCTGCATCATCTATTCCCGGATCTGTATCTATAATAACTTTCCTTTTCACTCAATCATCTCCTTTACAATTTTACTGTGCATAAATAATTATAGCCTTCTACTTCAGCTGGATTCTCAGTTAACTTTTCAATTTTAAAATCTCGATTGAGGTGATCCGCTGCCAGCCATAGGTGGGCCAGAGCTATACCCATATCAATTTTATTCATCCTTTGGTAGAAAAATTTCTTAATAAAATTTGGGTCTTTTTGATAAAGATGAATTTGAGCCTCTTCTGAAATTAAAAACCAGGGTTGACCATTGGTTGCAGAAGGTGCAAGTCTTACTGCTTCCAGAAGATCATAATGGTTCTTACCTCTTTTTATTTCAGAAAGAGATTTACGTTCAAAGTCTTCAACTGAATCACGATGATTTTTTTCATCAGGCTTTCCAAAAACTAAGGTAATTACATATTCCAGCTCAGATTCTACAAGCTGATCCTTTTTAGGTTTAGCCAAACCAAACCAACAGCTGCCTAAATTATTTGCTGCAAAGTATAAATCAAGCTGCTGCAGAATAAAGCCTGTGTTTAAAAGATAGTCTCCCTTAGTTTCTGAAAAAAACTGGAGATAATGTGGTGATTTAATTGGCATCAGACTTTTGACAGCATCTGAATTTACAATTTTTGTTTCATATTCAATTTCTGGATCTAAAACTGAAACTCGCTTTAGAAATTCACTAATATCCGCAAGCTGTTGAGCACTCAATTTTTCTTTCTTATATTTTCTAATTGATTTGCGCATGTAAATTGATTGATAAAGTTCTTTTTTTAGTTCAACTGTCAAATTTTTTTCCATCTTAAATCTCATCTCCTTCTAGTTAACCAGTTTATTTTATTAAAGTAAAATTCAAAATTAATACGAAAGCAGATCCTGAATATCTTCCCAGCTGATAGCTTTAATCGGATTAACATTATTTTCAATTATATTATCAAATAAATTTTGTTTTCGCTGCTGCAGCTTGAGCATCTTTTCTTCAACTGTACCTCTGGTTATTAGCTTG
>NZ_QBLR01000444.1:0-2078 GCF_003070835.1 Halanaerobium sp.
GGGATACCAAAAAAGATAGAAATAGCGCCCGATACAAATGTCATATATATTGTTTCCAAAGTGGCTCTTATAAATTCATCTATCATAACAATTCCTCCAATTTATAAACCTTTGATTCCAATTCTTTCATAAAACCTTCAATATCTCTATCTTCGTATTCAACAACAATGATCAAAGTTCCATATGGTTTTAATTTTAGATGTTCAATTTTTCCATATATATAGTTCAATTTAACATCATATTTTTTCGATATTTCATCTAAAATAGGTTCATGAGTAGAGTCCCCATAAAAAGTAACTTTAATTAACTTTTGATTTTCTTTGCCACTTTTCTTCCGTGCGGCTTTCCAATCAATATTTATTTCTTTATAGAATTCTTCATATATCTCTTTTTCTTTTTCAATAAAAAATTTATATACAGGCCCAAAAAAGTTTACTTCACCATTTTTCAAATAAACAACTCTGTCACAAGCTCTTTTTATTACATCCATTTCATGGGTAACAATTATTGTAGATAAATCATGTTTTTTATTTAGATCAAGAACTAATTTTAAAATCCTATCAGTGGTATTTGGATCAAGAGCAGAAGTTGGTTCATCCAGCAATAATATCTCTGGATTGTTTATCATACCCCTTGCTATCGCGGTTCTTTGTTTTTCCCCTCCAGATAGAGAAGAAGGGTAATGGTCTAACCTGTCTTTTAACCCCACTTCTTCAGCTAATTTTAGAACTCTATCTTTTATATTTTTTTCTTTATTAATTTCCAGAGGAAGTGCTATATTCTCATACACAGTTCTTGTACTTAAGAGGTTATAATTTTGAAAAACTACGCTTATCTTTTTCCTTTCTATCATCAAATCTCTCTCTTTCAATTTTGACAAATCTTTACCGTTAAGCTTAATTTCTCCACTTGTTGGTTTTTCAAGCAAAACCAAAGATCTAAGTATAGAGGTCTTCCCTGCTCCAGAAAGACCTATTATACCTGCAACTTCTCCTTTTTTTACTTCAAAGTTTATATTTTTCAAAACATGTAACTTCTGATTATATATTAGATTTAAATCTTTTACTTCCAACACTTTAACTCCTCCAATTAGAATACTGGAACTACAGCACCCTTGTATTTTTCATTTATAAAATCTTTTACTTTTTGAGATTGCAAAAGTTCAATTAATGTTTTGATTAGATCATCATCTTTGTTTTCTTCCTTAACAGTTATTATATTTGCATAAGGAGATTCGGAACCTTCTATAAACAAAGCATCAGTCAATGGATTTAAATCAGCTTGAATGGCATAATTAGTGTTTATCACGGCACCATTAACTGTGTCATCTTCTTTATACGTTCTTGGTAAATAAGCAGCGTCTAATTCGACAAATTTCAAATTTAAAGGATTGCCTATTATATTCTGCACTGTTGCTGTTAGTTTTTCTTCTTCTTCTAAAGTTATTAGACCATTATTTTCCAAAAGAATTAATGCTCTTCCTTCATTTGTGCTATCGTTAGGAATAACTATTGTATCACCTTCTTGCACTTCATCAGATTTCAAATAAAAGCCCATAGGTTCAACGTGAATTTTAGCTATAGATATCAAATCTTCTAATCCTTGATTTTTCGAAAATGATTCTAAATAAGGCCCATGCTGAAAAAAGTTTGCATCAATCGAACCATCATCCAAAGCTAAATTGGGTTGAACATAATCGTTAAATTCAATAATTTCTAAAGTAGCTCCAGTTTCTTTTTCAAAGTCTTCTTTAACAACCTCCAAAATTTCCGCGTGTGGCACTGGGGTAGCACCAACTCTTAAAACATCCTCACCAGCATTAAAATAATATAAAACGCCTCCAACAACTAATACTAAAACCACCAAAATTCCTACTAACTTCCTCATAAATAACACCTCCATAGTTTTTATATAAAAAAAGGACGGTTACTTTTTAAAAGTAACCGTCCTTTGATTATCCTTGATTATTTTACATAACAAAACAACCATGGCTAAAGAATCGGTTACACCATGGCATCATCATATTGAATAAGTTAATATTTATTTTTTGAATTATTTTAGACTTTTCGCAGTGCAAT
>NZ_QBLR01000445.1:0-2069 GCF_003070835.1 Halanaerobium sp.
TACCCCCATTTTTATAGTTTAATTTTTAGCCTAAAATTCAACTGCTCCGACTCAATAATTTTATAATTCCTCGGAAATTAGAAAAAGTCCTTCCAGAACTGACCAAAACTGGAAGGACTTTAATAATCAAATATTATAATATAAGTTAATTATAACTATTTATTCAGCACTATAGATTTAAAATATTTAAAATCTATAATAAATTAAATGACAAATAAACAAATTAGATTAATTAACCCATAACCTAACTCCCTTCCAGACTTTACTGTCGGTTCTGCATTTCATCAGATCAATCCTAATGGATTTGTGGACTTTACCACCGGTAGGGAATTTCACCCATCCTCGTTAGTTATTAAATTTACTAGTTATATTTTAGCATCTAAATTAAAGTTTGTAAAGTAATTTCACATAATTGTTTGTTTTTCCTATTTGAACAGCTCTTTCTAATAATTTAGAATGTTTTGCTCTTTACTCTAAATTTAAAGAATCTATTGGACCCCAAAATTTAAGCTGATAAAAACCATCTTCATTTCTAGTTATTCTTTCACTTAACACAAGCTGCAGAAAAGAATTAAGCTGTTCAACTTTAGCAGTTTGCGGTTTATATCTTAATTCACCACTGCTGATATATGGGATTTCTTCACTATAATTATATTCAGCATCTAATTCAGCCAACAGTATTGAAGAATCTAATTCCGAATGACTGCTGCCATTAGGATGACTGTACTGCTGCTGATAAGAAAATTTGTTGATTAAAATTTCAAATTGATTATTTTCAGCTAAAATACCAAAACTATTTTCATTTAATTGTTGAGCCATGATTTCTGCCAGCACAAGTTTCAATTCATTTAAATTCAAATTAAAATCAAGCTGATTTACCTTAATTCGATTATTCTGATTTGTTAAATCAAAGCTTCCATTAAAATCAAATTGGTTAAATTCAAGGTCCTGATAAAAATCATTAGCTGAAAAATTCAAATCTGATGCTGTTAAATGAAAATCATAATTACCTTTTGCTTCTTCAACATAAATTTGCTGCTCTTGCTCATTATAATCAATTATTGAATCAAAATTATAAATTATTTTCAGTAATTCGCTGCTTAAATTAAATTCTTCCAGTTTTAAGTTTTGATTTGCCTGATCATAATCTACCCTTAATTTAAAATCACTAAATGTCGACAATCTATTCCAATCCTGTTCACTGAGACCATAACTTCTATAATAGGGAAAATTATACTTTAATTCAGCTGCAGTAAAATCTAAATTATGATTATCTTCTAAAAGAAGCTGAAGATCATTTTCATTTTTGATAGCTAAAATATTTTCTTCTGTTAGATTACCCTGGTAATGAAGTTCTGCACCTTTTATATTAATTTGATAGTTTTTATTTAAATTAGAATAATTAATTTGAGCAATCTTTGTCTCTAAATTCTTATTAAACTCAAAATTCTGATTACGAATATAATTAATTATTTGCTGCCAGTTAAAACTAATTTCTGCCTGATTAACAATTAAATTAAATTGATCTCTTTTTGTTATACTAGCATCTCTGATATCTATTTTTTGAAGCAAAGGATTGCTTTCAACCTCCAAACTGCGGAGCTGATAGTCATTAGCCGCTGCTGTTTTTCTGATTTCAATTTCCACATCTTCTGCTATTTTTTGTCCATAATAATAATTAGCTGTAAAAATAACTGCAGCTGCAAATAACATTACTAAAATATAAATTGAAGCTTTTTTAATAAATTTGTTCATTACTTGGACCTCCCTATTCTTGAGCATTTTCTTCTGAAATATTTTTTTCCATAACAAATTCTCCAGCTGAACTGTATGTTTCTTTTTTTATATCAGAACTATGATTAGAGTAAAAGACAAAAAGAGTACCTTGGTATAAATCTTTTCTTTAAGTTAAGTTTTTCAAAAAAATGTTTTATTGACTGATCAGTAAAGTAAACTGAATTAAAGTAATATTTTACAATCGGAGGTTCTAAATCCTCAAATTCCTCCTGGCTATATTCTTCTGGATAAAAATCAAATGGCATATGACTGGTTACCGTTATATAAAAAGC
>NZ_QBLR01000446.1:0-2056 GCF_003070835.1 Halanaerobium sp.
CTGCCTAAAAGGATAACAGCCATCTTCGAGACAGGAATGGTTGTGGGCTATTTAAGTATTTATAGACACCCTCAATTTACCTGGGTGTCTTTTTCTATTATATAGCCTATTTTGTCTAGGGTGGCTGTGAGCAGACAAAAACAAGGAGGAATAGTTAATGTTAAAGAAAAAAGTTTTAGTCATGCTTACAGCACTTTTAATTTTAGCAGTGCCGGTAAGTGCGCAGGAAGAAGTTGTGGATTTAGAAGAAGTTGTTGTGACAGCAAGTCGTTATGAGGAAAGTATTATGGAAACTCCGGTCAGTATTGAAGTTATTGATCAGGAGGAGATTGAAGAGAGCAATGCTCAGAATTTGGCAGATCTTCTTCAGGATGCTGGTGGAGTTTATATCAAAAATTTTAGTGGTTTAACAGGAAAAAAAGATGTAATAATTAGAGGGGCGAGACAAGATCAAATATTATATTTATTAGATGGACAGCCACTAAATAGTCCTCAGGATGGTATTATTAGGTTAGAGGATATTCCTATTTCTATTATTAAAAGAATTGAAATCTCTAAGTCTGCCTCATCATCAATTTATGGAGCAAATGCTATGGGTGGAGTAATTAATATTGTAACTCAAGATACTGATAAAGATAATGAAACAGAGATTAATTTTGGTTTAGGTTCATATAACACTCAAAATTATATTGTGACAACAAATTATAATTTTGATAATTCTTCAATTTTTATTTCTTATGATAAATTGAGTAGTGATGAACATCGAGATGATCCAGATCAAAAGTCATCTTTAGATCGTGATGATATATTTTTGAAATACAAGTATAATTTAAGTAAGATCTCTAATGTAAATATTACATATCGACATAATAACACTGAATCAAATTATCCTGGCTCAGAGGCTAATGATGATTATGGTTTTCGTGACGATCAGGATGAAAATATAAAGATATCTTTAAATCAAAATTTAGAAAATCGTGATAGAACATTTTTAGTATATAATAATGAGCGAGAAATGTATGATAAGACTAGGAGTACCTGGAGTTTGACTGGATATAACACAACAGATATAGATATTTCTAAAAGAGGTTTTAATTATAAAGAAACAAATTATTATTTTGATAATCATACAATAAATTATGGTTTTGATATAATAGAAAACAAGGTTGAAGATAATACAATATCAATTAACAATAAATATGATAATCTAAATAAGGCTCTTTATATACAGGATAAATTTAGATTAAATAATAATATCTTTGTTTATGGTGCTAGATACGATGACCATGATGAATATGGATCTAATCTTAGCCCTAAACTTGGATATATTTATGAAATAAATGATAATTGGAATTTCAATTTTAATTATGGTGAAGCTTTTAGAGCACCAACATTCCTTGATTTATACACTGGATTTGGTAATAACGAGAATTTAAATCCAGAAGAAGCTAAGACTTTTGATATTGGATTTAAATATTCAGATTCAATCTGCAGAAGAGAAATTACATTTTTTAGAAGAAAATTTGATCAGTTAATTACTTATAATTCTAATACATTGAGGATGGAAAATATCGATGAAGCTGATATTAAAGGAATAGAGTTTTTAACATCAAGAACTTTTGATGATAATTGGAATATCGATTTTGCTTATACTTACCTAGAAGCCAGAGATGACAGTGTTGATGGTCAGTCATTAAATATGCCATATAATCAGCTTGCTTTAAATTTAAAATACAGAACTGAAACTTATAAAGCGGTATTGGACAATAGATATGTTGATGAAACAAACTCTTATGGTGGAGGCAAAGTAGACTCATATTTTATCTCTGATTTGAAATTATCAACTAATATAGATAAAAATAAAGAGTTAGCATTTGAAATCAACAATCTCTTTGACAAAGATTACGAAGTAGTGGACGGTTATCCGATGCCAGGCCGCAACTTTATGGTTAACTTAAGCACCAAATTCTAGTTAAACCTACAAATTAACTTATAGAAAGGATGATGATAATGAAGAATAACAAAATAATATATCTAACAGCCTTCCTCTTATCAT
>NZ_QBLR01000051.1:0-18638 GCF_003070835.1 Halanaerobium sp.
GGAAAACCTGGTTATGGACTTTATGATCGCGCTTTAGGAGCAACTTATCTGAATGGACTCTGGGAAGCAATTAAGAAAAGCAGTAAGTAAAAAGAAAGGAGAGAGATATGTTAACACTTAAAAAAGAAGAATTAAAAGATCAAGCTCAGTGGGAAGATGCGGGAATTAATCCACCGCAGTTTGACTATCAGAATTTAATAGATAACACAAAAGAAAATCCAGAATGGGTGCATTTTGGTGCAGGCAATATTTTTAGAGCCTTTATCGCCCGTCTGCAGCAGGAATTACTAAATGAAGGAGAAGTCGAAACAGGTATCATAGCTGCCGAAGGCTTTGACTATGAGATTATCGATAAAGTTTATCAGCCGGCAGACAACTTAAGTCTGGTTGTTAAGATGTCAGCTGATGGCAATTTAGATAAGACGCTGCTGGCCAGCATTACTGAAGGTTTAAAGGCTGATTCACAGTTTGAAGAAGACTGGGAAAAACTTAAAGAAGTCTTTAAAAATCCGAGCTTAAAGATGGCGAGTTTCACAGTGACTGAAAAAGGTTATGCTCTGGATAATATGGATGGTGAATTTTTCCCCTTTGTCTTAGAGGATTTCAAAACTGGACCTGAGGGAGATCTAAATCACCTGATGGCAAAAGTAACAGCTTTAGCCTATGAGCGCTACAAAGCAGGTGCTTATCCCTTTGCCTTTGCCAGTATGGACAACTGTTCCCATAATGGTCAGAAGTTAAAAGATGCAGTTTTAACTGTAGCTGAAAAGTGGGTGGAAAATGAGCTGGTAGAAAAAGAATTCCTGGGTTATTTAAGTGATGAATCAAAGGTTGGTTTCCCCTGGTCAATGATCGACAAAATCACTCCAGGACCAGCGCCAGAAGTTCAGGAAAAACTTAAAGAAATTGGTTTTGAAAATACAGAGATTGTAAAAACAAATAAAAACACAGAAATTGCAGCTTTTGTTAATGCAGAAGCACCTGAATACTTAGTTATTGAAGACAGTTTCCCCAATGGTAAGATTCCACTTGATAAGGCAGGAGCAATCTATACTGATCGCAATACTGTAAATCAGGTTGAGACCATGAAGGTGACTACCTGTTTAAATCCACTTCATACAGCAATGGCAGTTTACGGCTGTCTTTTAGGACACACTTCAATTGCAGAAGAAATGGAAGATCAGGAAATCAGAGCTTTAGTAGAACAGATTGGCTACAAGGAAGGCCTACCGGTTGTTGTAGATCCAGGTGTGCTTGACCCTAAGGATTTTATTGATGAGGTAGTTAAAGAAAGACTGGTTAACCCTTATATTCCTGATACACCTCAGAGAATAGCTAAGGATACCTCCCAGAAAGTTGCAATCCGCTTTGGCGAGACAATTAAATCCTACCGTGATGCTGAAGACTTAGATCCAGCAGATTTGGTTGTAGTACCTCTCGCGATTGCAGGCTGGTTAAGATATCTGCTGGCAGTAGATGACCAGGGCAAGGAGATGCCTTTAAGTTCAGACCCAATGCTGGATGAACTGACACCTCAGTTAGAAGGTATTGAGATTGGTAATCCAGATTCTGTCGGAGATAAACTGCATAACATCTTAAGCAACGAAAAACTGATGGCAGTTGACCTTTACGAAGTTGGTCTGGGAGAAAAAATCGAAGGCTACTTTAAAGAAATGATCGCAGAAGAAGGTGCAGTGAGAAAAACATTAAATAAATATCTTCTGTAATTAAAAAAGAGATTAATAGTTATGAAGGAGCCTGGTTAGCTGTAATCGGGCTCCTTTTTGCTTATAAATTATGCTGATCTGCTTCATTTATCAGAAACATTATGTTATATTAGTTTTAACTTGGGAAAATAAAATTTATAGAAGGTGATTTAAAATGACAGCAGGCAGTATTTTAGAGGTTGAAAATTTAAACTTCAGTAGAGATGGTAATGACTATTTAGACGACTTTGAAATAGAGGTTAAAAGTAAAAGTATTCATTCAGTGATCTTTCAAAATGAAGAAAGCAAAAATAAGCTGCTTGAGTTTTTAAAAGGTGAAAGTGACTGTGGAGAGGGAGAATTAAGATTTAAAAATAAGAATCTCAGCCAGCAGGAGCTGCAGGAACTGGGGAGAAAAACTTTTTATTTTATCAATCAGTATTCTGCTGTTAATCCGGAAAAAGATCCCCTTGGAATTTTTAAATTTAACAAAAAAGGCGAGTCGGGAAACAGGTCAACAGTTTTCCCTGAGATGACAGTAGCTGAAAATATATTTTTTGGTAGAGAACCCATAAAGAAATTTTTGTTTTTCAAATCAATTGATAATGAAAAAATGTTTGAAGAGACTTTAAGACTATTGGAGCTGCTGGAAGTAAAAATTTATCCAGAACAGAAAATGCAGGAATTAAGTCCGCTAAAAAAACAGCTGGTGGAGCTGCTGAAGGCTCTATCATTTGGAACAGAGCTCGTTATTATTGATCAGGCAGTTGTGGAGCTTTCTAAAAAAGAAAAAGGACTATTTTTTAATTTCATGCAGATTTTGAAGAAAAATGAGATTACTATTATCTATTTTACCAAAGAAATTGAAGAAGTGTTTAGTAGCTCAGATCAGGTAACTGTATTAAAAGAAGGCAAAAATGTTGGCACAGTAGAGGTTTCAGATATAGAATATAATGAGCTGGCCCTGCTCTTAATGGGGAGATAGAAAGATAAAATTAGCTTATAAAAATAGAGGAGTTTGATTAATGACTGATTTTTATCCAGTTTTAGAACAATTATTGTTGATGGGAGTTTTAATAGCGCTTGGCTTTTACTTAAATCGCTCAGGTAAAATTAAACAGGCGGCAGAAAACGGAATAGCTGAACTGACAATAGATATTGCCTTTCCGGCGCTGATTTTTACCAATATAGTAAGAGATTTTGATCTCAGCAGGTTGAGGCAGTATTTGATTGTACCGGTTTCAGCACTGATTATTACTGTGATTTCAATTTTTATAATTTTAATTATTAGTCGCAGTCTGGGATATTCGAGAAGAGAACAGGAAGAGTTTGCTTTTGTTACCGTCTTCAGCAATAATATTTTTGTAGGAGCACCAATTTGTCTGGCGCTTTTTGGAGCCCAGGGCCTGATTTTAGCAATTTTATATGATTTTGGCATGCAGCTAATCTTATGGACTGTTGGGATCTGGCTATTAAAAGACAGCGGTCAGAATGCAGAGAGTCATTTTCTGGCTAATATCTTTTCACCTCCAATTGTCGGCCTTTTACTTGGTTTAGTTGTTGTCTTCAGTGGAGCAACTATGCCGGAAGCAGTAATTAATATCACTGATAGTATTGGGGCAATTACTGTGCCGCTGGCAATGATTTTCATTGGCTTACAGCTTGCCAAAAGCACCTTTGCTGAGGTGATGGGCAACAAAAAGGTCTATTTACTATCTTTTTTGAGGCTTTTATTATTTCCTGCCTTAGTTTATTATGGTCTGGGACTTTTTCCGATTCAATCTCTATTAAGAAGTGTAATGACAATTCTGGCTGCAATGCCTGTTTTTGCAAGCTCTTCGGTTATTATGGAGAAGTACGGGCATCAGAGTGCATTTGCTTCTGCAGCAATTTTTGCAACTATCGTTTTTATGGCAGTTACTCTGCCGGTGTTTATCTGGCTGGTAGTTTAAACAGGCTAAGCACTTAGCAGGTCTGTATTTTGAGTTATATTTAGTCAGAAAAATAACTTTAATAAAATCAACTGTAAGAAGTAGAATTAAGAATCTGTATAAAAATAAAAAACTAGGATAATTAAACCGAGGTGAAAGAAAGTGGTTTCAATAAATGATGTAGCAGAAAAAGCAAATGTGTCAATTTCTACTGTTTCCAGAGTCATTAATCAGAATGCTAATGTTTCACGTGAAAAGGAAAAGGCAGTTTTAAAGGCTGTTGATGAACTAGATTATATTCCAAATGGGCTGGCCCAGGGGCTGGTGACTAAAAAAAGCAAATCAATTGGAGTTCTAATTGCTGATATTGCCAACCTCTATTATTCTTATCTGGTTAAAAGTATAGAAAAAGAGCTTAGAGCAGCTGGTTATTACGCCATAATTGGAAACACTGAATGGGATTCCAAAAGAGAAAAAGAATATATGCGGCACTTAATGCAGCGGCAGGTTGATGGCTTTATTCTCGCCTCAACATCCTTAAACTCTTCTTATTTAAATCAACTAATAAAAAAAGATATTCCACTGGTAGTTTTAGATCGTGAGCTTGAATCAGATAAAATAGATAAAATTAGAATCGATGACTATAAGGGCGGCTATCAGGCTGCAGAACATCTCATAGAATGCAACTATAATTATTTTATTCACCTGCAGGGAGCTGAATTCACAGTCACTGCTGCAGATCGAGCGCGAGGTTTTAAAGATTGTATGCAGGAAAATAATGTTGATCAATCTGACTATAAAGTTATTTCTTCATCTTTTGTAGAATCAGAAGCAGCTCAAAATATTGCTAAATTTTTAGATTCGAAAAATCTTAAAGATAAAAGGATCGGGATTTTTGCAGCCAATGATGCAGCTGCTTTTGGGGTTTTAAAAGAACTGAAAAAAAGGGGGATAAATGTTCCCAAAGAGGCTGGAGTTGTTGGCTTTGATAATGTTAATTTTGCTGAATACTCAAGTCCAGCTCTGACAACTATCAGCAGACCAATTGATGAGATTGGAAAAATTTCTGCCCGGATATTACTGGAGAGATTAAATAAAGAGGAAAATGAAGAAATAGCAGAAAAGGACATAACCCTTACTGTAGAATTGATAAAAAGAGAGAGTACCATGAAATTATAAAATTATTAATTTGGATAATGTAAAAAAATTAGATGTTATAAGCGAAAACACTTTCAAAAAATTTAGGAGGAATAATAATGTCCTTTCAGGATGAAAATTATTTATTAAGAACTGAAACAGCAAAAAAATTATATAGAGAAGTGAAAGAATTACCAATTATTGATGCTCATAACCACGGAGATATTAAAGAAATAATTGATAATCAGGGCTGGAATGATATCTGGGAAGTTGAAGCAGAAACTGATCATTATGTCTGGGAACTAATGAGGCGATGTGGAGTTGAGGAAGAAAAGATAACAGGAAAAGCAAATAATAAAGAAAAATGGTTTGCTTTAGCAGAAGTCTTTCCTGAATTCATAGGGAATCCAACTTATGATTGGATTCATTTAGATTTGAAAAGAAGATTTGGGATAGAAAAGTTAATTTCTAAAGAAACTGCTGCAGAAATCTGGGATCAAAGCAAAGAAATACTTAAGCAGGAAAAAATGAAACCTCAGCAGCTGCTGAAAGAAATGAAGGTTGAAATCATGTGTACCAGTGATGATCCCCGCTCTGAACTAGAATATCACAAAAGGGCTGCTGAAGAACTGGATCAGATTAAAATTCTTCCCACCTGGCGTCCGGATCCTGCATTTAAAGTTGCTCAAAATGAGAACTGGAATAACTTTGTAGATGATATAACAGAAATGTATAGCGAAGAGAGCAATACACTTAACGGGTTTTTAGCAGCTTTAAAGGGATCTCATGATTATTTTGCAGAACAGGGCTGTTTATCGACTGATCATGATTTGGTTTCACCTTATACAAAAAAAGTTGCTAAAAAGAGAGCAGAAGAAATATATAATAAAGCAAGAGAAGAAGAGCTTAATCAAACGGAAGTATTAGATTTCCAGGCTTTTTTAATGGAATATTTTGTCGACTTAAATAAAGAAAAAGATTGGGTTATGCATTTACATATCGGTGCTGTCAGAAACTACAGTGATAAATTAGATGAAGAGCTTGGAGCTGATGCAGGTGGAGATATCTGCAGACAGGATTTAAATATTGTTGATAATTTGAGATATTTATTTAACTTAATGGATGGAGAGCTGGATTCAGTACTTTACTGTATGGATCCTGTTTATTTAACAACAATGGCTTCAATTGTAAGAGCTTTCCCAAATCTTTATATGGGGGCTGCCTGGTGGCTCTCTGATACCGCTGCTGGGATTAGAGAAAACCTGGAGTATACTGCCAATGTAGATTTATTAACAAAACATGCCGGTATGGTATCCGATTCCAGGAAAGTGATGTCTTATGATTCCAGAAATGAAATTTTCCGCAGAGTGCTGGCAGATTATGTGGGAGAGCTGGTGGAAGTTGGTCAGGTTCCAGAAGAACTGGCAGTTGAATTAGTTAAAGATTTAAGTTACAGACGACCTAAAAAAATGTTTTTTTAAAGTATTAATGGATATAAAAATCTCCTCAAAAAGCTTATTGATTAATATAAAGCTTTATGAGGAGTTTTTCTTTATTAAATATATTGTTTTTGTAATTAAAACTACTGGTTTAGATAATATTTTTTTCTTTTTTTAGAAGAATTATTAATTTTATTAATGAGCTCTAAAGTCTTGATTCCTTCTTCAGCTTTGATTAGATTTTTATTATTATTATTTATTATAGCTTGATAAAAGGACTCTATCAGTTTTTGGTGGCCGTAACCCCAGTAAGCTTTGTATTTACTTTCTTTTTCTTCACTAAACTGTTTTATTTCATTTTCTTTTTGAACAAAGAGCTGGTCTCCAAATAAGCGTAAACTCCCTTTTTCAAAATCAACAACTATTTCTACCGGACTGTTGGCAGAAAAACCATTAGTAGCATAAAAGATTCCAACAGCATTATTTTTAAAATATAAGGTTGCATCAGCTGTATCTTCAACTTCTATAATATCTTCTAAAACTCTAGTGTCTATATTTCCTTTGACTGCTTCAATCTCTCCTCCAAACCACTGTATTAAATCCAGCGTATGTATAGCCTGATTAATTAGAACTCCTCCCCCTTCAGTTTTATAATAGCCTTTCCAGTCATCTTTGAGGTAATAGTTCTGATCTCGGTGCCAGGTAACAATACCTTTTATTCCTTTTAGCTCACCGAGTTCACTGGAGTCAATAATTTCTCTGGCACGCTGAATATTTTCATTAAATCTATTTTGAAAGCAGACTCCTAATTTAGCACTGCTATTTTGATCAGCTTTAATAACTTTTTGTGCTTCTTTATAATTTAAAGCCAGCGGTTTTTCTACGAGAACATTAATTTCGCTGTTTAAAAAATCGATTGCCATTGAGCTGTGCAGAAAATGTGGGGTACAGATATGGACGGAATCCAAATTTTTATCCAGTAGGTCTTTATAGTCAGTTAAATATTTACAATTATATTTTTCAGCAGATTTTTTAGCTCTATTTTCTTTTATATCAACTACATATTCCAGCTCAGTATTATCCGAATTTTTGATTATATCTGCATGAACCTGATGAATATTTCCACAGCCGATAATTGCAGTTTTCAATTTTTTCATTTATATTTCACCTTCTAATTTTTTTAGTCTAAACTTTTAAACCACAGCCCGAATATTAACTTGTTGAGTTCTGAATTTCAGGCTGTGGTTTTTAGTGTTTTAAGTTTTAGATCAGAATTAAAGTTTAAGCACTCTGACGGCTTTTTTCTATTGCTTCTTGAATTTCAACCATTCTCTTATCATCGAGTTCATAGAATTTCATGGCAATTAGCGAAGCAATCCAGGCAGCCAGCAGAGTTCCCACAAATAAGAACATCGTTACCATAAAGATATCATCTGAGTAAGGAGTATTTATATCCGGGAAAACCTCTGTAAAACCAATTGCTGCCACAGCTAAGCCGACAACAGACTGGGCTAAAGAAGAGATCAGCTTATCTACAAAGGAGAAAAGGGTTCCGATTACTCCAGGAGCATAACGATCATTTTTATAAGTCTCATAGTCTGTTACATCCGGAATCATTGGAATAACCAGTCCTCCAGAGACTGTTCGCACACCATAGCCGATAATGTAGAGAGCTAAAAAGCTGATTGTCATTAGATTAAAGTTTGATAAGCTTATCTGACTTGCATCTCCGAGCCAGAGCAAAAAGAACATGCCGCTAAAGAGAATAATACAGAGCCAGGTCGCCACTACATAAGCTTTTTTAGTACCAGATTTACGAGCCAATTTGGTACCAAAATAAACAATTATTAAACTTGGGATTAAAGTTAACATTGCCATTTTACCATACATTCCATAGTCACCAATAATGATTCCAAAAAGCATAACCATAACAATGGAATTGCCAGAAATACTCTGCCCCAGTTTATCCGTAGAAGCTGCCACAACAAGCATCTGCAGAGGACGGTTTCCTTTTAAAATACCAAACATTTCTTTAAAACCAATTTTTTTGTTCTGGCCACCTGAACCAAAAAACTCTGTTCTGTCATGGGACCAAATTCCGGCAACTGCCAGTGCAGTTAAAATTCCAGAAAAAATAATAATAGTTATTCCAAATTCATAAAATAAAGTTTCGGTAAAGCCACCGTGTTTGGGGACCAGATAGTTTGATACATAAACTGCGGCTCCAGAAAATAGAAGTGAGGTATAACTAATATCAAATAATGAGAATAGCGGTCTCTGATCTGGATCATTGGTCAGGGCTGACTGGCCTGATTTTGTACAGGCAGTTTGAAATGTATAACCAATTATATAAATTACATATAATAAAGCCCAGTAGATTAAACTAAAGGCTTCTGGAACTAAATGAGTGGTAAAAAACATAGTTAAGACAGAAATAGACATAATAGAGTAGCCAACAATCATAAAAAGTCTAAACTTGCCAAATTTACCATCTGTTTTATCTATTAAGAGACCAATTATTGGGTCAGTAATTCCATCAAAAAAGCGGCTGCCCGCAATTACATTAGAAACCAGAACTGTTCCCAGACCTACAATTCCAGAGGCATAGTAGGCAACATACATCATTAAGAATAAAAATACATTAGTAGCACTATTATTGGCTGCAAAGGCAGCTATCTCCCAGGTTTTAGCTTTTGTATACTCAAATTTCCCTTCCGGCTCAACTGCTGTTTCTAATCTTCCAGTGTTCATTTATTTTCCCCCTGTTTTTATTTTTTTAAAAATGTTCTAGTTTTTAAACCAGCCACCATAGCCTAATTCTTTTAGATTATCTCTAGAAGTTTCAAGACAGGCAAAAGGATCTCTGCCATACTGGTCATCCTGCTCAATCAAGAAATATTTTGAACCACTTTCCAGTCCAGCTTCAATGATTGCTTTCATATCAAGATTACCTTCTCCAACTTCTGCAAACTGCACAACAGCTTTAAAGTCCTGCATAAACTGCTCCATATCTCCAGTTTCTAAACTGCTCTTATCAAGCTCTCCAATCCGGTAATCTTTTAGATGAAGAAGTGTAACTCTTCCATCATATTTTTTAATAAAATCTACAGGGTCTTCACCACCACGCTGTATCCAGTGGACATCAAGCTCAAAACCGATGTGAGAAGTATTATCCTTGATAATATCTAATAAGTATTCACCCTCAAATTTTTGAAACTCAACATGATGATTATGATAATATAGTTTGATATCATGCTCAGCTAATTTTTCAGCTACAGCATCAGCTTTTTCTACAAATTCAAGGGCTTTTTCTTTACTACCCATCAAGCTTAAGGGGAGCATACCCATTCTCAAGAAATTACAGTTTAATTTTTTGCAGTCAGCTACAATTTTATCGAAATCATCTTTTAAAGTTTCACCTTCCATTCCCGGCATCATGGGCTCTAGATTAGCAGATAAAGCTGCCACTTCTAAATCAAAGTCAGCTAGAGATCTTTTGAGCTCAGCCACATTTTCTTCTGTCATTGGAATTTGAGAAACTTCAACACAACTGTAGCCTAGCTCAGCTATTTTCTGCATCGTTTTATAAATACCAATCTCTTCAACTTTTTCTTTGAGCATCATCATTTGGACACCAATTTTTCCCTTACTCATTAAAAATCCTCCTCTATAATTTCAATTCAAAATTACTATATTAATTATTTGTTTTTTCTGCTTCGATTTTTTTATTTAATTCTTCTAAGAATAATTCTTCGTCAATTGGAAGTTCTACCTCTTTGTCAAGCCAGCTGGAGAGATGAATAGAGTTTGCCACTGTAACCCCGTTAATTCCTTCAGCACCTGGGGCCAACAATTCTTCTCCATCCAGAATATTTGCAGCAAAGTTGCGCATAACATTAGGATGCTGTTCCTGCCAGTTGCTTTCGAATTCAATTACTTCCTCTGTATACATTTCGTCGGTATCTCCACCCTGAACCAGATTATATACCTCCATCATTGTCATATTATCGCTCATTTCCTGTTCTGATTTAACAAGGCGTTTAATAGTAACTTTTTTGCTGTTATCTACGATGATTTTTCCTTTGTCACCAAAGAGCTCAAAGCGATCGGTACCAATTGGATCATGGGTGCAGGTAATAAAACTGCCTGTTGCTCCATCACCATAGTCAAATAAAGCGGTTACTTCATCTTCAACTGCAATATCTCTTTGATAACCATATTTAACATTAGAATATACTTTTTTAGGCATTCCGCAGATCCACTGCATTAAATCAATCTGATGAGGTGCCTGATTAACTAAAACACCGCCACCTTCTTCGCCCCAGGTTGCTCTCCAGGCACTCTGATCATAATAGCTCTGTGGTCTCCACCAGCTTGTGATAATCCAGTTGGCTCGACGAAGGTCACCAATTTCTCCATTGTCTACAATTTCTTTAACTTTCTGATAAAGCGGATTTGTGCGCTGATTAAACATGATTGCAAAAGTTAAATCAGGTTTTGAAGCAGCAAATTCATTTAATTCTTTAACCTGTTTGCTGTAAACACCAGCCGGCTTTTCTAATAGAGCATGAATATCTCGCTTTAAAGCCTCAATTCCCATCTCTGGATGCAGATAGTGGGGAACTGTAGTTACAACTGCATCAACTTCTCCGCTTTCCAGCATTTCTAGATAATCTTCATAAAAAGGCAGCTCAGGATATTTTTCTGCAGCCTCTTCTTTTTTAGCAGGATCAATATCACAGAGAGCAGCAAGCTCCATTTGTTCTATTTTTCCTTCATTTAAAAATTCTGCGTAATAGGAACCCTGAGTTCCAAAACCAATAATACCTAATCTTACTTTTTCCATAGTATCTCTCCTCTTAATTTTTTTTATTTACTTCTGCTTTAATTTCAGTCATCAGCTGCATAAATCTTTTTCCATACTCTAGATAAGTATTATATTTTGCTTTTTCTTCTCCACTTTCAGCCTGATCATGATAGACAGCTCCCATGTGAGGCTCAATAGAAAAACCGCCGTCATAGCCATTTTCTAAGAGATCTTTAATTATTTTTTTAACCTGGCCATCACCCTGACCGGCAAATTTGTAATCCATCTCCGGGAAAATTTCTCCTGTGTCTTCTTTAAATACACAATCTTTAATATGTACATAAGCAATTCTATCTTTGAGCTGCTGATAGGCCTGCCAGCTGGTCTGCTTTTGGTAGGGCTCAGACCCCATTTTATTATCTGCCATTACCGGGTTGCCTGTATCAAAGACTATTTTAAAGTTTGGAGAATCAATTTCGTTTAAGAGATAATCCATATGTTGATAAGACTGAGAAAAGTAATTCATACAGTTTTCATGGACATAGGTAATACCTGCATCTTCACACATTGCAGTTAGTATTTTGAGTTCAGAAATTATCTTTTTTTCTAATTCTGGATTTCTGGGAGCTAAATCCCGGGGAATACCAAAACTCATACCTCTGATCATTTTTGTTCCCAGTTTCTTCATTCGGGGAATAGCTCTTTTTAATTCCTCTCTACTCTCAGTAAAAGACTTCTCATCACGAGGATCCTTTCCCCAGTTGGCAACTGCACTGCCAAAACAGTTAATTTTAATTCCGGCAGCTTCTAATTTTTGATAAACATCTTCAAATTTTTCTTCACTGATTTCAGTAATATTAGTACCATCAATATTTCTTGACTCGATATATTGCCAGCCTAATTCTTTAGTAACCTGAATTTGTTTTTCTATTGAATCAGCTGCTTCATCAGCGAATCCTGAAAAATACAATAAAATCCCTCCTCATTTAAATTACCTGATGATGCTAATAATTTTTCATCAGTTCAATTAAAATTTCAATTATTCAATATTGTAAGACTATTATAAAATATTATATAGTATATATCTTTAGCTATATTGCTTTAAATATTTCAAATCTTGTTATATAATTGTTTTAAAAGTGGAAAAGGAGAAATTAAATTGAAAAATATTATTAGAAGTTTTCCAGCTGAGATTACTAATCTGGGCATATCAAGTCAGGATTTTAATATTAATTATGCACGGACTATACCAGGTGAAAGGGCAGAATATTACGAACTGCAGATTCATGATTTATATGAGATTTATTATTTTATTGAAGGTGATGTTAGCTATCATATTGAAGGACATGTTTATCAGGTTAAGCCTGGAGATACCTTATTAATAAATAATAAGGAAATGCACAAACCAGTATTTAACTCTCAAAAAGAATATGAGAGAATAACAGCTCATTTTGCTCCCTGGTATTTTTCGAAATATAATAGAGATGATTTTAATATTTTAAAATGTTTTGAAAATCGTAAATCCGGTTATTTCAATTTGATTCCCGCTCAAAGAGCAGAGAAATATAATATCGATAGTTATTATGAGCAGATTAAAAGCTATTTAGCAAAAGAGGAGAAGGGTAAGGGAATTATGCTGGAAAGCCTTTTTGTTCAACTTCTGTACCTTTTAAACAAAGCTTTTGTTAAAGATGATAAATTAAATGAAGGCTCAATCGAATATAATGAAAAAATAACTAAAGTAATAGAATATATTAATAAGAATTTGGAGAAAAAATTCAGTCTTGACGACATTGCCAGGGAATTTTACTTAGATAAATATTATCTATCCCACCTGTTTAAAGAAAACACAGGCTTTTCAATTATTCAGTATATTAATTATAAAAAAATAATGAAGGCGAAAGAACTTCTGGCCCGGGATTACAGCTGCAGTATGGTTGCCGAAAAATTAAAATTTGGAAACTACTCTCATTTTTACAAACAGTTCAGCAAAGAAGTTGGGCTTTCTCCTTCAAAATATCAAAAGAAAAGTTTGCTTTAACTTTCTAAGCAGATCTTTCTCTGTTAATCTAATTCAAAAGAGGATATTATCTCTAAGTCTAGAATTATAGAAAAAGTACTGCAGTTTATTTGATCTTAATTGTTCTAAATTGCTGGGGGTATAAATAATGAAAAATTTTTTTAAAGAAGAAAATAAGATTATAATAATTTATGTAATTATCGGTTTTGCCTGGATATATTTTTCAGACCGACTTTTACTTGTTTTAACAGGTGATTTGGAGCAGTTTAATATCCTTCAGTCTTTTAAAGGTGCCTTTTATGTTCTGGCAACTGCAGTTTTGCTTTATTTACTAATTAAACGCTATGCTGATAATTTAAAAGAACAAAAAAGCGAGGTTAATTCTTTAAATGAGGAGTTAACTGCATATAATGAAGAGCTGCTAGCAATGAATGAGGAACTGGACCAGTCTTTAGATGAGTTGAACGAATTAAACGAAAAGTTTATTTCAATGATTAATCTGGTTTCAGATCTGGATAAGCAGAACAACTTAGATCAGGTTGAATTTCTGTCACATTTATTAAAACAGGCAGTTCAAATTGTGCCGGAAGCTGATTATGGTAAGGTATATCTGATAGAAGATGGAGTCTGCAGATTTGTTGATGCTGTGGGTCATGACATTGAAATTTTAAAGAATCTAAAAATCGATCAGAAAAGTTTATTTCATTATGATGAAAAAGGTATTTTTACTTCTGAGCAGTATTCAATAAATTTAGATAAAATCCCGCGAAAACATCAGGAGGAATTTGAAAAGGCTTTAAAAGAAATTAAAGATTCTCTGTTTATCAATATCAATGTTAATGAAAGTGTTGTCGGCAGAATTTCTCTGGATATAGCTGCCGAAAGCAGTGCCAAATTTAGAGATACCACCAAGAAAGTTCTTCAGTCTTTTGCAACTTTAGCTTCTTCCTTTTTTGCCTTTAAGCGATTTGATAAACTGCAGGGAGAATTCACTAAAGAATTAATTTCATCTATAATTCAGATTTTAGAAATTTATGATAGTTATACAAAAGGTCATTCAGAAAATGTAGCTAATCTGGCAGCGGGGGTTGCGGAAAAATTAGGGCTTTCCCGCAAAATGGTTGTCGATACTTACTGGGCAGGAATGGTCCATGATATCGGTAAACTTTTAGTTCCGGTCAGTGTTTTAAATAAAAAGGGAAGACTTACAGAAGAAGAGTATCAGCTGATTAAAAAACATCCGGTCTGGGGAAGCCAGGCTCTTGCAGATTCTGCTGTTTTAAAGCATATTTCAAAATATATTTTATATCATCATGAGCGCTGGGATGGCAGCGGTTATCCTGAGGGAGTAAAAGGAGACAGGATACCACTGGTCTCTCAAATTATTGCTGTTGCTGATGCCTGGGATGCAATGAGATCAGAAAGATCTTATAGAAAGTCCTTAACAAAAGAAGAGGCACTGGCAGAGATTGAAAATAACAGAGGCAGCCAGTTTTCACCTGAGGTTGCTGATAAATTTTTAGAACTTGTATCAAAAGAGAATTTTTCTATCAAAAATTCTGCGATAGATTCCCGAAGCAGCAAATCTTCTCTCAGTTTTAACGAAGATTATTTTGAATATCTTTTTGAAGAAAGTGCAGAAGGAATTGTAGTCTTAGACAGTGAATTTAGAATAAAAAAAAGCAATCAGTATTTTTTAGATATGTTTGATTATCAAAGGTATGAAGTTTTAGACAGACACATTAAAGATGTTGTGGTTCCTGGAGAAAAAAGTGATGAGACTGAAAAGTTTATGGAGCTTGTTAAAAGTGGGGAAAGAGTTAATGCCAGGTCATTTAGAGAAGACAGTAGTGGCGAAAAAGTAGAAGTTTCTATCCAGGGTTTTCCCATTTCACTGGCCCGAGGGAAAACAGGGTATTATATAATTTATCAGGATATAAGCGAATTTAGAGATTTAGAAAGAAAATACTTTAATTCACAGCAGAAATACAGAGCCTTATTTGAAAACGAAGATATTATTATTCTAATTATTGACCCCGAAACAGGTCAGGTAGTTGATGCTAATCCAGCAGCTGAAAACTTTTATGGCTGGAGCAGGACTGAATTGAAGTCAAAAAAGATATCAGAGATCAACTGTTTAAGTCCAGCTGAAATAAAGGCAGAAATGGAAAATGCTAAAGCAAATAATAAAAATAGATTTTTATTTAAACATCAATTAGCCTCAGGTGAGATTAAAGAGGTTGAAGTTTACAGTCAGCCGATCAATTTTTCAGAAAAGGAATATCTATATTCGATAGTTCATGAGTATAATAAAAAGGCAGCAAGAGAAGCAGAATTAGTTAACTAAGTTACATTTATTATAATTTATTTAGCTAACAAGGACTTTTTTAGTAGATAGAGAATTATATAATTACAGGAGGTCGATATTATGAGAAAAATTCTGGTAGCTGTTGATGGTTCTAAAAGTGCTCAAAAGGCTGCAAAGAAAGCTGCAGAGCTTGCTGAAGATTTAAAGGCCGAAGTAACCCTGATTCATGTTTACGCGGAATCTGCTCAGATTCCAGTTAACCAGTTTAACGAAGTGGCCTCTTATCTATCTGCAGAAACAATGGAAGAGATTATGTCTCAGCAGGAAGATACAATAAAAGAAAAGAGGCAGAAAATACTTGATGAAGATGCTGAGTTTTTTGAAGATAGGGGTATTAAACCTGAAAAAGTACTGCTTCATGGTGATCCTGCAGATGAAGTTTGTGATTATGCAGAAAAAAATAATTTTGAGCTGATTATAGTTGCTGATAAAGGGCACGGCAAGGTAGAGCGCTTCCTGCTTGGCAGTATTAGTGACAAGATAGTTAGACATGCGAAGACTTCAGTGATGGTTGTTAAATAAGAAAAAATATTTAATTGAATAACTGTTAAGAATTTATGACTCCCCTTTAATAATAATTTAATTAAAGGGGAGTTTTTAGATATTAAAAAAGTTTTGAGTAAGTGAGTAGAAAAACTAAATTTAAAAGATGTCGATTTATAAAGAATGATGTTTGATAATATTGGTGAAAAAGAATATAATTATATTAATAAAGTTATTAAATGCTATAAAGTCTAAAATTTAGCTTCAATATAAAAGGAGATATCAAATATGGAAGAAATCGAAGGTAAAAATAATAAACTTCCTTTAAACCCCAACAATATTATTATAAATAGAAAAGACGAATATCTTGATAAAGTGGAAAAAAGATCGACACAGCTCTTCTTGATTGCTAAAAATGACAACCTTGAGGTTATCAAACAGCATATTACAGCTGATAAGACTTTTCAGATAGCAGCTGGAGAAGAGAATAGTTTTGAGCTTTTTTATATTTTAGAAGGAACTGTTGCTTCTGAGGATGAAAAAATTACTTTAGAAGCTGGAGATTCAATTACTGCTAAAAGTGGTGAAGAAGAAAAATATTTTAAGACTTTAACTGAAGTAACTTTGCTATATATTTCGTCTACACCTATTTTTGCCAGTGAGCAGAAAAGAATCAATGAGTTGCTATCATTAAATGAAAAAATTGCAGATAAAGATACTGAAACTCATGATCACTGTGATCGCCTGCAGCGATTAAGCAGACTAACAGCAAAAGAGCTTGACTTGAGTGAAGAAAAATTATTTAATTTAGGTTATGCTTCCTTTCTTCACGATATTGGTAAGGCAAAAGTGCCGAAATCATTATTGCAGAAACCTGGAAGATTAACAGAGTCAGAATGGGAGATTATGAAAAAACATACTGAGTGGGGAAAAGAAATCATTTTAAAAAAAATTAATAACAAACATTTTAAAAAAGCAGCAGAAATCATCTATCAACATCATGAGCGTTTTGATGGTCAGGGATATCCTCAGGGTTTAAAAGGAGAGGAAATAATGGTTGAAGCGCAGATTTTAACTGTGGTTGATGCCTATGATGCTATGGTTTATGAAAGGCCCTATCAGAGGGCTCTTACAAGAAAAGAGGCTCTGGCAGAAATTAAGAGAGAAAAGGGTAAACAGTTTGCGCCACGAGCTGTAGAAGCATTTTTGAAAGCAGAAAATAAATTTATCATGAATAATTCGAAATAAAACCCCTACTGTTTAATAGTAGGGGTGATAAATAAAAAAATTATTTTCCAGCGACTAAAATCGGATTATTTGGATGATTAGGATTTCCTTTGTCATCATCTTTATCAGTTTCCTTAGCCTTATCATTAACCGCATCCATAAAATGAATTTCTCTGTCACCATCTTCATTTTCGACGAGGATTTCAACTCCAGCTGCATTATTAGGAGCCTTACCATCTAGCTCTTCTGCAAGTACCGCTGCTGAAAAAGAAACTAACATCACCATTACGATTGCTAAAACTACTGATTTTTTAAACATTTTTTTTGCCTCCTTTTGTAACCCGGCTATCTCTTTTTGAGACCCGTGGCTTTGTGTCTCCATCTCCCGATGGATTTACCCCTACTGGAGGAACAGAATAAAAAGTTTTATTTTTTTGAGAAACAAAAATCCTGTTCCTGCTTCGGCAGCCAGGCAGCCATAATCAACAAAAAATTGATCTTAGGCTCCAGAGCTTTGCGCCCTTTAGCTTTCGCTTAAAGGTTACCTTTTTCGTGACTGGAACAATGAAACTATATACTAAGAATAGCATAATTTTGAAAAAATATCAATATTCAGTTTTTTGAAAATCAAAAAATAATTTATGTAAGATATTTTTTTGATTAAATTATTATTAGGCTCTCCTATAAAATGAACAGATTTATTTTTAAAAAATATTTAAATTTGTAGAGTTAAGGAGCGATAAAAATGACCAAATCAGGGTCAAATGATAATCAACAAAAAGATAGAGAACGGGAAATGGATGAAGAATGTGGGAAAAAGACAGCATACTATAATAGCCGCTGTATTGAACGAGTGAGAACTGATGTCTCTGATTCTAAACGGAGCAGATTATATATAAAAGCAATAATTTATGCAATTGGGGGTAATCTTTTATTAGCAGTTATTAAAGGAATAGTGGCCTGGCTCTCAGGCAGTAGTGCTGTCTTTTCTGATGCAGCAAACTCCTTATCAGATGCGCTCTACAGTATAATTATGGGAATCGGGCTCTATGTATCCCAGCGTCCAGCTGATGAAACACATCCTCAGGGGCACAGTCAGTTTGAACCACTGGTCAGCCTCTTTATTGCAGCAGCTATGGCTTCTGCGGGAATTGCTGCAGTCTGGCAGAGCATTCAAAATTTTCTGGGGCAAACAGAGCCTACAGCTCTGGGATGGACATCTTTGGTGATGGTGATAGCTATTGTTGTAAAATATATAATGTATTATCTTGTTTCCGGGATTGGAGAGAAAGTATATAGCCCGGCTATTCAAGCCAGTGCTCGGGATAATCTGGTTGATATTATAAGTACAACTCTTGCTCTGATAGGTGTCCTGGGATCCCACTTTATCCATCCATATTTAGATCCCATTGCTGGTCTTATTGTAGCTCTTTGGATTTTCAAAGCCACCTGGGAAATCACCTGGGAAAATGTAGGATATCTTATCGGTAGAGGAGCTGATCTAGAATTAACTGAAAAAA
>NZ_QBLR01000447.1:0-2053 GCF_003070835.1 Halanaerobium sp.
AGACCCATTATACTATCAGCATGATGAAATAGGATATAACTACCGGATGACCAATATTCAGGCAGCCTATGGAACAGAACAGATAGACAGGCTGGAAGACTTTATAGCCACTAAAAAGAAAAATTATAAGCTTTACAAAAAAGCAATAGCTGAAATAGATGGCTTAAGCTTATTACCTTTTAATCAGGGAACAAGAGCCAATCACTGGTTTTATGCTGTAATAGTTGATCAGGATCAATACGGAATCGATAGAGACGAGCTGTTAAAGAAATTAAATGATGTTAACATCCAGGCCCGACCTCTCTGGGGACTGATTCATCAGCAGAAACCTTATCTTGATAATCAAGCCTATCAGATTGAAAAGGCTCAGTATTATGTAGATCATTTAATTAATATACCCTGTTCTTCTAACTTAACAGAAGAAGAGGTAGAAATTGTAGTTGAGTGGTTAAAGGAATTTAAAAAATAAAATACTTAGCAATTTTATTATACAATAAATAAGTGAGGTATTAAAAAATGATAACAGCACTAATTATGGCTGGAGGAGAAGGAACTAGATTCTGGCCTTTAAGTAGAAAAGATCATCCAAAACACTTTTTAAAGCTAAATGATGATCATGCTGCAGGAAACTGTAGAAAGAATAAATGAACTTGTTCTTTTAAAACAGGTTTTTATTGCAACTAATGAAGCTGCTTTTGTCAAGCGAAAAATGTACCACCCTACCAATCGAATTGTGTACCACCTAGTTTAAAAAAGAGAAGGAGAAGAAATTACTCCTTCTGTAGTTAAAATTACTAGGCTTTCTTTGTTTCCTTCTGCTGATCTAAGAGCCGATGACTAGATCCATTAAATAACATTATCTTGCTGTTATGAATCAGTCTATCAATAATTGCAGCAGTCATTCTTTCATCATGAAATACTTTAGCCCATTCAGCAAATTCAAGATTGCTGGTTAAAAATATAGATCCTTTTTCATATCGTTCTGAAAAGATTTGAAACATTAGTTGTGTCGCCTGATTTGATAATTCAACAAAGCCCAATTCATCAATTAATAATAAATCTAATTTACTGATCTTCTTTAAAAATTTGAGCAGCTGCTGTTCTTCCTGCATTTCAATCAGTTGATTACACAAACTAGCTGCAGTAAAGAATCCAACTGATTTACCCTGTCTGCAGGCTTCAAAACCAATTGATACCATCAAATGTGATTTTCCATTATAGAAAGCTTTCGATAATGGTAAGACTCACCTTAGTATTGGCCTCGGAATTCATGCCATTAACGAAGGCTACAAAGTAATATTTGCAGGCATTAGTGACTTAATTTACTGGCTTAAAACTCCTGAAATGATTAGGTCTTCTAAAACTAAACTCAATAGAGTTTTAAAGTGTGATTTATTAATTATCGATGACATTATGTTTATGGCCATGGAAAAACAGGAATCTAATCTCTTTTTCCAGCTGATAAACAAACTGTATGGTCAGACTTCAATTATCATCACCTCGAATAAAGGGCCTTCAGATTGGGGTGAACTAATAGGCGATCAGGCAATTACAGCTGCGATATTAGATCGCATAGTTCATAAGTGCGAAATCATCAATTTAGATGGTGATAGCTACAGATTAACTAACAGAGAAACCATTTTTGGAAAATCTTAGGTGTAAAATCTTAATGAGCGAAAAGTGTAAAATATTATTTGACATTCACAACTGTCTCTGTGATATTCAATTTTTATGTTGTTGAAAACTGATTTTTAGATTTAATCTTAGTTTAATTAGATAATATTTTGTGTTTTTGTGTTACAATCATAAATTGTATAATTAAATGCTCTTATTTCTGTTTGATTATGACAGTTATAAGTATTTTGTGGGTTATTACTGGTTGGGGTAGAGAATTTGAAAACGAATCTGTGATACAGAATAATGCTCAACAGGAAATAATGTAAAAATTTTTTCTGAAAAATGTTATATGTTATATTTAAAAGAATATGATGGTAAAATCTAATAAAATATTAGAGAAAATAAAAGAAGAATAACTTCCCACTCATTTCAAGAC
>NZ_QBLR01000448.1:0-2018 GCF_003070835.1 Halanaerobium sp.
AGCACCATAAGTGATGATATGGATAATGGTCAGATTTATAATGATACAGATGGTTTTATTCAATATTCAATTGATGGTGGTTCGACATGGGATGATGTTCCTGTAGATAACATTAATTCAACAGAAAGTAATTTACAGTTTAAACTTGATTTCCTAGCAGAAGATAACAATTTTGGTGTTGATAGTGTAGCAGATAAAACTGTTCATTTTAGATATAAACTTGAAGTTACTCAAAATGGAGATTTTCCTTCCTGGACAACACTTAGTCTAAATGGGATTGATGGTTCAACTGATTTTTATCAAGTTGTTGAGGTTCCGGTTAGTGGGGCTAAGGCTGATGTTGATATTGATGTGCAGAAAAATGGCAGTACAGCTAATGATATAGATAAAGGTGAAAAAGTAGATCTTAAAATAGATGTAACTAAAAACCCATGGATGATTAAAGATCTGGTGGTTAGAATTAAACCTAATGGCTTTACTTATGGTGACTATTCTGATATTAAAAACTCAAATGATATTGAAATAACCGGTTTTGGTGGATATTCACCAGATATTAGTTATGATAGTACCAACGAGCTGTTGATTTTCGATTTTAGTGGAGTTAGTGGAGCTGGAGAATTTATAGACCAAAATAGTACGAATACTAAGATGAAAAATCTTGGTACTATAACCTTAAATAATATGATAAAGGACTGCTCAGAAACATTTACAGCTGGTGCTGAAATAGATTACAGGCATGGATTAATTGATTCTACAGAAGCTCCAATTACTAAAACTGATCAATCTCAAGATCCCTTAATCAAGAGAAAATCAGATTTAATTATAACAGCAGTTAATCCTGTGATTGTAACAGAAGAAACTGTTACTTGGACAATTGATATTACAAATACTGATATAGGTACAGCCCATAATACAGAATTTATTGGTACTTTTTCAGAGATCTTTGATTATCAGTTCTCTCAAATTGATAGTGTCACTGCTACCCCTCAAATAAATACAGATAATACACAGGCTACGGCTACCTGGAATCTGGGAAGCATAGAATCTGGAGCAACTAAAAAACTGCAGATAACCGCTGATATTACAGATGCTGACCCAAGAACAATTAAAGACTTCAGCAGTGCCTTTAGCTCTCAGGTTAAGTGGTATACTGAAGAAGTAAATAATATAAAATATGAGTGCGGCAATAATACTAGGGATGATTTTCCACAATTTGTAGAGCCTATAAAAATTTCAGATCTTGTAGTAAAAAATAATCTAGTATCTCCAGCTGAAATAAATATTTGTTCAGAAGGATTCATGGAAATTATTGTTCAAAGTACTGGTCAAACAAGAAATTACAATTTGGAGTTAAGACAGGACTTTTTAACTACGGGAATAATTTTTGATGAAACAAAAGATATTACAGTAACTAATCAAAATGGAAGTAATACTTATTCAATTAGTGCTAGTACTTTAGAAGATAATAATGGTAATTTAGTTTTTAAGGAAGAGACATTTCCTGAACTTGCTGCAATTGATATTGGCGAAGAAATTAAAATAAAATTTGCTATCAAAACTAATGGTGATTTTAATGAAAGCAATGAAGTTCAGCCGGCTGTAAGCTGGAACCCACCTTCTAAATATAATCAGGATGACGATGACCAGGAATTCAGCAAAAATGGAAGTATCTATAAGATTCCTAGAATTAGACCAGAGATAAATATTGATCTTAAAGGAAGAAATGAAGCTATAGGTGAGCAGACATTTGTTGACAATCCTGCAGCAATGGCTGGTAAGAATACAATTCGTTGGAAATTAGATATTGAAAATATTGGTGATGGAGATGCTGGAAATGTCTGGATAGAAAGCAGTGATTTTCCCAGCAGTACTGTACTATATTCTGATGATAATCTACAAAATAGTGTAGATAATAATCAAAGTGACAATTATTGGGTAGTTCCTAATTTAGCTGCAGGAGAATCTCAAAGCTATTATTTAGAATATACTGTACCAGCTTCAAGTAATGAAACAGAAAA
>NZ_QBLR01000449.1:0-2008 GCF_003070835.1 Halanaerobium sp.
TTATTATATAATTCACGACGATTTTTAACCTCCATATAACCCCTCCTTTTATCCGCTAGATTATATCCACAAATAATTATATTACTAGAATAAATTTATCAGATTATTTTTTTGAAATACTTTATCCATTAAATATATTATAATACTAATGTTTGGCACAATCAAGAAAAATGGAATTCAATCTTCAATTTAAAAACTCTCTGCCGTTTATTAAGACTAAGGCTTTTAGCAGATCATAGACTGCATAAAGAGTAGAGAAAAGAAGCAGTAAGGAGAAAAAGTTTATTATTTGACTCCTGATAAGATTCTCAGATCTCGGCAATTTAAAAAAAGAGAGTTCGATTTCTTTACAGCTGATCATTATAAATGACAGTATCAGGGTGAAGAAAACAAAAATCAGGTCGTCTTTGCTTTCTTTATAAAATTTATTCAGTATTTTGGTAGCGCTTTTTAACATTTCCTCAAGCTTTTTATTATTCTCCTCATTTTTTCTACTTTCAATTTCTGCCTTTACTTTACTAATTGAATTATAATTAAAACCATAAATTGTTAAGGCAAGCGCAAATAATGACACAAAAACTGTATGGGTAAATACATAATCTAGTATTTTATCCAGCTCACTTAGCTCAGTAGATAAAACAATTAAAGCTGAGAAAGTAAATATAATCACCAAAGGCCAGAGCTGTTGAAATAACTTATTCTTCATCATGACCACTCATTTCATCAATTTTTTCCAGTTCAGCCTTAATCTTTGCAATATTTAACTGATTAATGTTTTCCGCTAAATAAGCAGTTTTAATATTATCTTTACTGCTTTTAGTTTTAACTTCCCCTGCTTCCATAAATTTTAACCTGTAACTACCTCCTCCAGCTGCTATATAATCTATGTAAGTACCTACTCTTTCTTCCTTAACTAATAAGTTACCCTGTTCATTTTTTAGTTCTATATTCACTTCAGCTGCATTTGAAATCTCCTGCTCTTCTTTTAACAATTCATTTGCCTCATATCTATTGCCAAATAAGTTCGGAGCTCTTAATTTTAACTGCATCGAGTAAATTTTACTGCTCTGATCTATAAGCTGCCAGAACATTTCGCGGTGGCTAATCTCATCTATAGTAAATATATACTGTCCAAAATCAACAGTTGCATTGATTAAAGCCTGAAGTATATTTTGAGCGGTTGAAATATTCTGGAAAACTGCTGCTTTCTTTTGAATCAGTATAATCTGTTTCTTAAAATCAATTATGACATAAACAAAGGGGTATTCTGTATCTTCTACAGTTTCTATATCACTATCTCCCTCCTGATATTTATTGAAGTCTCTTTTGCGAGCAAGTTTCAACAAAAAGAGATCTTCAGTCAGCTCTTCAATAAAATAAAGTAGATATTTTCGATGTTTGTACTTTTCACTAATTTTTACTTTCATTTGCAAATTAGCTTTTAATTCTTCAATTACTTCAGTCTTGCTTTTAGGAAAAAGTGATCTTATTCTACTGGCAGACACCAAAAAATAACGATAAGAAAAATATTTTGTCTTTTTTTGCACGCTGACCCCTCCTAAATTTTATAATCTAAATACTATTTCGAGGCCAGTCAAATTTTTCCTGCTTTTTAGTGAAAATTTTCTCAAAATATTTAAAAAATTTTGGAGGTTATTCAAGCTCATCACTTATTTCGATTAGTCGTTTTAACGAGATAATATTTGTTTTAATTTTTGCTCACCTCGCTGTTCTTTTTCAAATGATATCAGATTTTTGTCAATCTTAATACTTTTTTTAGGAGTGGAAATAATTCTTTCGAATGACTCCACAGCCCTCTTTGTATTCAAGGTGAAATCTCTATTAAAAGATGATGTGGCCATCCCCCCCTTGGTGCCATTCTAATATGCCTCATTACCTTTTTTAATACTAAAATATATTCTAAAGAATTGATCAACTAATTACATTTTTCTTTTTGTTAATTTATCATATCTTAAATCAAGTTTATTATCAATACTTATTTCAATAT
>NZ_QBLR01000450.1:0-2006 GCF_003070835.1 Halanaerobium sp.
AAAAAGGATAAGGTAGTGACTGAATATTCTGTAGATAGTATATGTTCTCAATAACTTAAATTTGACAATGCTTAAATATTTTTATGCAATGCTAGTGAGATTTTTTATGAACATATATCAAAAATTAAATATTTTATATTTACTCTTTAATTTCTATATTTCTTAATATATAATATTTATAGCAAGATATAACTAACTTTTATTTTATACCTAACTTTTAAAACATATCTAACTCTTAAAAAGCGCTGTCCGTTTGATAGGATAGCGCTTTTGTTAGCTTAGCTATTTATTTTTTTGCAAGACACATTTATTCCAGCTGTCAACTTTTGTTCAATTTTTTAGTCCATCTAAAATTTATAAGTCAAACCAGCTTTCAATTCAAGTCCGTCAAAATCTATAGATTCACTGCTGTCTTCAATATCTAATTCTAATTTTCTGTAATTTAAATCAGCTGATAAAGATAAATTTTCTGTTAAAGGATAGTTTGAAGAAGCTCCAATTTTAAAACCAAAATTTCTTTCTAAATCAGCATCAACTGAAAAATTGTATCTGCTGACTGCACCGGAAACTCTTTCTACAATTTTTTCTTTACTCCTAATTTCTCCTGTATAGGAACCAATACCAGCACTAATTGAAAAATATTCAGTAATTGGCTTTTCAAAATCAACATATATTCCATCAACCTCTATTTCTAAAGAATCATCAACCTTAATATAATCTCCAGTGTTTAAATCAGTTCCATAAAAATTACCATTTACCTCTTCCGAGAACATTTCATAGTTTACACCTGATTTATAATTTCCTAAATCATTTTGGAGCCCTATCCAAAAACCAACTGCACTATCAAAGTCATCAAGCTTATTAAATTCATCAACTTCAATATCATAATTAGGATCATTTTGGTAATACTCTAATTCATTTTGATAAAAATTATTGGCAGTATCTACAACTTCATTTAAAAAATCTGAATCTAAAGTTGTATAAACAAAGCCTCCTTCTAAGCTGTAATTATAAGTTTGAGCCAGACTTAAGCCGCTAAAAGAAAATACAAAGATAACTGTCAAAACTAATACTTTTTTCATTTATACATTTCCCCCTTCATTATTATAGTTTTAGAATAACACGGGGGAGTGACAGCGTTATGTCGCAAACAGGCGTTTTTTATTAAGATTAGTTAAGTTATTGAAGCCTGATATATTTTAGCTACAGCATCTTGAAGCACCTGATCAAATTCTTCATCTGATTGATTAACCTTTAGATCCTGAAGTAGTGCTCTGGAAAAACTTGCTATCATATTATGATTTTTAGCAAGTTTATCTACAGCTTCTTCTTGACTGTAACCACCTGATAAGGCTACTACCCGCACTACATTTGGATGATCAATAATTTCATGATAAAAATCCGGCTGTGTTGGGATAGAAAGTTTGAATATATACTGCTCATAATCTAAATTTTCAAGCAGCTTTCAGATCTCTTCTTTTAATATTTTCTCAGATTCAAGTTTATCCTCACTTTTAATATTTACTTCTGGTTCTAAAATTGGAATAAATCCTGCGTCAAAGATCTTTTTGCCGTATTCAAACTGCTGTGCTGTAATTTCTTTAATTCCATTGAGATTTGCACTATGAATCACGGATCTCATTTTAGTTCCAAAAATATTATGCTCTTTTGCTTCCTGGAGCAGATCATCAAGCTCAGTCATCGGCTTCATTAGCTGAACTCCGTTTTCTATTTCTTCTTTACCCTGATCAACTTTAAGTATCGGCAGTATTCCTTTTTCCTGCCAGAGATATTCAGCTGTATATTTGCCCTCCATTTTATTATTCATGGTATGTTTAAATAAGATTGCCCCTAAAATATGATCTGAACTAAAAGAGGGACTGGTAATAACCCTGGTCCTCATTGCATGAACAAGCTCAAACATTTCTGCTTTAGTTTCATATTCAGTCTCTTTAATACCATAATCTGCTAAAGCTCCTGGGGTACTACCACCGCTCTGATCCATT
>NZ_QBLR01000451.1:0-2000 GCF_003070835.1 Halanaerobium sp.
ATGATAAAGGGAAATATTGGTTTCAGGTTGGGGTGAAAAATTTTGAAAGGTGCTATTAAGCCTTATCAATCAAGGGCTTATTTAGCCGAAAATCTTAATAATACCAGCAGGAGGGATTTATTATGACAAATAAAGATTTAAAAATAAAAGACAAGGTTAAGAAAAATTATACAGAAGTAGTAACTAAAGAAAAAAGCGGCTGTGGTTGTGGTTCTTCTTCCTGCTGTGGTTCAGAAAATGAAGAAGCAAAGGCAAAAGAATTGGCAGCAAAAATGGATTACAGCAGTGAAGAATTAGAATCAGCTTTTGCAGAAGCAAATTATGGCCTCGGCTGTGGAAATCCAGGAGCTATTGCTGAGCTAAAGCCAGGAGAAACTGTTCTTGATTTGGGCTGTGGAGCTGGTTTTGATGTCTTTTTAGCTGCTAGAAAAGTTGGTGAAGATGGAAAAGTTATTGGTGTCGATATGACAGCTGCTATGATTGAGAAAGCTAAAGCAAATGCTAAAAAAAATAAAGTTGATAATGTAGAATTTATCTTGGGAGAAATCGAAGAGCTCCCATTAGCGGATAATAGTGTTGATGTGATAATTTCTAATTGTGTAATTAATCTCTCACCGGCTAAGAAAAAAGTCTTTTCAGAGGCCAAAAGAGTATTAAAAAGTGGTGGTCGACTTGCTATTTCTGATATAATAAAAGCAGAAGAGTTTCCAGCAGCAGTTGAGGCTGATTTAGATAATTACAGCAGTTGTGTAACTGGAAGTATTGTCAGAGAAGAGCTGCTTTCCATTTTAAAAGAACTGGAATTTAAAAATATAGAAATTGAAAGAAAAGAGCACAGTGATGAAATAGTAAAAGATTGGGTTTCCGGAATAGATATTAATAAATATATTTATTCTGCTTATATTAGCGCTGAAAAATAAGATTAACAAAACTACTTTTATTTAATTAGCTGCTTGTTTTACTCATTTCTTTAAAATTTTTTAAATTTAGTGTACAATTAAGGATGTAGTTTGAAAAGTTTGGAGTGAAATATGATGAATGGAGATTTAAAGCAAAAAGATGAGGAACAAAGGTTAACTGAGCTGGCTGATTTGGCTAAGGGTTTAAGTCATCCTCATCGACTTAAAATTGTCAAAATTTTAGCTGAACTGCCAGCAAAAAATCAATGTATGGTCAGCAGTATAGTTGATCAGCTGCCGATTGCACAGTCGACTGTTTCTCAGCATCTGAAAATATTAAAAGAAACAGGTTGGATTGAAGGTAGAATTGATGGCTCGAGGGTTTGTTATTGTATTAAAGAAGATGTTTTTGCTATATATACAAAAGAACTTGAACAATTATTTAAGTTTTAATAAATGTGGATTTATAAATTAAATAGTTAATTTCAAAAAAATATTTTTAATTAAGGGTGAAATAATGACTGGTAATAAAAGATCTGAAATCAAAAAAGGGTTAAAGGTTAAGATAGTTCAGAAAAAAGATCAAAGAAGTGGTGAACTCACTGAAGGAATAGTTAAAAGAATTTTAACCAATTCTGCGGCTCATCCTCATGGAATTAAAGTAATGCTTGAAAGCGGAAAAGTTGGCAGAGTTAAAGAGATAAAGGGAGAGATTTAATAAGATGTTTGCTAAAATTAAAAGTTTTATTCAGAAATTTAAGGACAACAAGAGTTTTAGAGATGCCTCTAAAAAAATAGACGAAGGCTATTTTAAAGAGGCCGAAAAAATATTAATTGAAATTAAAGATAGTCCTTATGTTGAAAAAGAAATGCTCTTTTTTAATCTTGCTGGAGCTTTAATTGGTCAGGATAAACTAAAAGAAGGAGAAAAATATTTGCACAAAGCAGTTGAGGTCGAAGCTGAGCAGGATTATATCTGGGCTACTTTAGCTGAGGTAAATGTTCTGCAGAGAAAATGGGATGAGGCTGAAAAAGCGATCAATAAGGCAATTGAGCTGGAGCCTGATAAATCATTTTATGAGATCAAGAAAGAAGTTATCT
>NZ_QBLR01000452.1:0-1997 GCF_003070835.1 Halanaerobium sp.
TTTAGATTGACCCAGTTTTCTTCTTAATGTACGATACTTTTTGCGGATAAAACCTGCCTGTTTACCATTGTGGAATTGGCGATTAATTTCTTTGCCTTGGGGAGTTTTAACACTGGCAACCGCTAATTGGCGAAGCCCTATGTCAATTCCCATTAGATTAGAATTATTGGTTTTTTTAGCTGCAATTTTAATTGTTACAGCAAAATACCATTTACCTCTCTTGTAGAAGAGACAGGCTTTACCTAATTTGCAGCCACTATCGATATGCTGCCGCAGCTCTTCAAACCTTTCAGTCTGCTTAACAGGAAAAGCAAATCTTTTGCATTTGTTGGTATAAAGCGGAATTGAAATTATATGGTGATCAATTTTATAATTTTGATTATTATAGCAAATAGGCTGGTTAGCTTTGAACTCGATATTATCTTTTTCAGAACCAGATTTTAAGAATAGTTTGTAGAGAGCTTTAACTTCTCTAATATTCTGATTCTTAACAGCGGCAGGAAGATTTATCTCTTTAAAGTCAGCAGAACTCAATTTTGTTTCTCCTACTTTAAGTTTGGCAGCAACAGCTTTACGATTTTTAACTACTTCTGCAATATTATTTAAGAATATATTTTCTTTTCTTTTAGTTGGCTTTAACAACTCTAAAATATAGGTTAGTTGCATATTAATCACCTTTGATTTTCAATGTAGTGTTGGATAGTTTCAGAACTCACATCACCTGCAGCAGCTACAAAATATGCTCTAATCCAAATAGAACCTAAATGTTAGCTGTTAAGTATATTATACTATAAACATATGTTCATTTTCAAGGGCATATTATACAAAATTTTAATTTCTACATTGACTAAAAATTAAAATTGCTGATTCATCCCCGCCCATTATCATAGGCGAGGCTTTCTCAGCTATAATTCGGTAAAGAGAGTTAAAGAAATTTTAAATAATTACTAGCCAGGAGGGATTATATTATGGATTTAAAGATAAAAGGTAATTCTGCTATTATTACTGCTTCGAGCAGCGGGCTTGGAAAAGCTGCAGCAGCTGCTTTAGTCAAAGAAGGGGTTAATGTTGTTATTAACGGCAGAGAGCAACAGAAATTAGAAAGTGCTTTAAAAGAATTAAAAGCGCTAAAAGGTGGAAGAGTTATTTCCTGTCAGGGAGATATAACTAAAAAAGAAGATATTAAAAAGCTAGTTAAAACTGCAGTTGATAATTTTGGGCGGCTTGATCATCTAGTTAGTTCTGCAGGTGGACCACCCGCTAAATCTTTTCTGGAAACAACAGAAGCAGACTGGTATAAATCTTATGATCTGCTTGTAATGAGTGTGGTCAGATTGGTAAAAGAATCTGTAGAATTTTTAAAAGCAGATGGTGGAGGAACTATAGTAAATATAACTTCAATTAGTGTTAAAGAAGCTATTGACAATCTGGTCCTTTCTAATTCAGTTAGAATGACAGTCATTGGTTTAATGAAAACTTTATCTAAGGAGTTAGCCCCAGGAATTAGAGCTAATGCTGTTTTACCGGGATCTCATGAAACTGCAAGAATTGAAGAATTAATTAATTCTCAGGTTGAAAATGCTGAATTTGAAAACTATAAGGAAGCTTTAGCTGCAATGAGTAAAAGTGTACCTTTAGAGAAAATAGGTGCACCTGAAAAATTAGGTGATTTAATAGCCTTTTTATCATCACCAAAGTCTGATTATATTAATGGCAGTTCTATTGTGATTGATGGTGGTTCAGCTAGTTCAAACTTATAAGTGGATAAATAAAGCCTTTAACTTTTCTTCTTCTTGCCCAAAGAACAGGCCAATTTTTGCAATCCATAATTTCAGCCCCTCAAAATTATTTTCAGTTATTTAATCAAAATTATCAGATAAGAATATTAATTTAAAGCTGGAGTAAATTGCGAAGCAAATGAGGCTTTTAATAACAGTAAGTACAGAGGATGATGATTTTTCTTTACCCCAAAAACATGGTATATAAGGGTCTTATTC
>NZ_QBLR01000052.1:0-18579 GCF_003070835.1 Halanaerobium sp.
GTTTTTAGACCAACAGAAAAATATGTTTTCAGAAACTGTTATCTATTCTATTGTAGATAGCAGTTATTTTTTTGCAATCGTTATTCTTTTTTCAGAAGAGAGCGGTTGTTTTTTGTTTTCAGCAACAAAATTTATGCCAAATGGCTCCAAAATTATATCTGGTCTACAGATGAGCGTAATTATATTCATCAATCTGAAATGGAAGATGAGGAAAAAAGTAAGAAAGCTGCTCCAGAAAAGTTAGCAGAATATGCGGAAGAACTTAAAATAGCTGTAAATTAATTTGAAATAGAGTTGTATAGGCCTGTAAATAGGTTTAAGTTTGATTATTCTTGATTTTATTGCCTTAAATCAAAGCTGAGAGTGTTTAATAAAATAGCTATTTTAAACGACAATAATAATAAGAGCTGATGATATTGTCAGAAAAGGCTTTTTAAACAGCAGTTTTCTTTTATCCTCACAAATAATGTGCTATAATAAATTATAATTGTAAATAAAAAAAGGAGTTGAAGCAAATGAATATAAATTCTGCCATGCAGAGTCAAATTGCAAGTGTACAGCAGGCCTTAGGTATGATGTCAATGCAGAAATCAATGGGTCAGGATGCAGCAAGTGTCGGTAAACTTTTGCAAGGAATGCAGGAAACTACTGAAGCTGTTCAGCAGGCAGCTGGAATCAATCGCGGTCATCATTTGAATGTGAAAGCCTAATTTTTTTAAAAATTGGTCAAATTGATTGTGAATTGAATTTTAAATATAAATGTATTAAAACTTGTGAGGTACTTTAATGGATAAAAATAACAGAACTAATTTTCACTATCAAAAAGCCTTAGAACTGTTCAAAAAAAACAATGTAACTGAAGCAGTAAAAGAATTAAAACTTTGCCTTAAGTTTAATCCTAAAGATGTTTTAGCACTTAATTTGCTAGCTCTGGGTTATTATCTCAAATGTCGTTTTGATAAAGCTGAAAATTATTGGAGACAGAGTCTAGCTATAAAAAGAAAAAATAATCAGGCGATTGATTATTTAGAACTAATCACAAAAAAAGATTTTTTAGAACTGCGTCAGGAATATAAAGAAATATTATTTAATGATACTGTTGGCAAAAGTGAAAAAATAGAGTTTTTAAAAACCATTATCAATAAACATGATGAACTAATTGAGCCTTATTTAATTTTAGGCTTATTATACAAAGAAGATCAAAATTACCAGGAAGCACTAAAATATTTGTATCAGGCTTATGATTTAGACAGCGGTAATAAAAATATCAAAGATTATATAATGGAATGTGAAAATATAGAAAATAAGTATAAGTTTTTTAGTTTAGATAGATTTGATCTAAGCCGTTTTAATTTAGAAAAATTTAAATTCTTTAAATATAAAAAAGAAACTACTTTGATTTTAACAGCACTTTTAGCAGTTTTTTTGATTTTTTATATAAATAGTGAAGAACAGCCAGTTCAATTAGATAATACGGTTCAACAGGAAGAAATTAAGAAGCAATCAGCTGCAGCAGAAAATAATAAAAATCAAAATCCAGATCAGGAGAGCCAACAGGAGAGCAAGAATGAGGGATTCAACTCTTTGAATAATTTAGATTTAAAACTTGATTTAATGAAGTTTAAAGCTATTGAAAATCCAATTTCTCTTGATCTGATTAGGACAATCAAAGAAAATGAAGCTAAAAAGAATTCGGCAGAAACTTATGAAGAATATTTCAGTGAGGATCGAGAACAGGAGTTATTTAATCTTGGACTTCAGGCACTTAGAAATCAACGCTATCAGGACGCGGCAGCTATTTTTGAGCAGTTGTATAAATTTTCTGAGGCTGAGTATTTAAAAAGAGAAAGCCTTTATCTTTTAGCTAGAAGCAGCCAACTTACTCAGAATTATCTGGCAGCTGAGAATTATTATCAGCTTTATATTGATAATTATCCTGAGACAAATTATTATGAAGAGGCATTATATAATTTAGGTTTACTTTTAGATGAGCAGGATAAACTTGAAGAAGCAAAAGAGATTTTACAGCAGTTAAGGGAGGATGCACCTTATAGCTCTTATAATAACTCAAAAGTCTATGATATTTTAAATAAAGAAAACTGAGGAGTTAAAAGTTATGCTTAATAATTTAACTTTAAAAATAGATAGTTATCCTTCACGCAAGGCAATGGGTTTTTATAATCTTGCCGATAGAGCTGGAGACATTGCTCAACAGGGAAAAAAGGCTGCTGCTGAAGCGGTTAGATTTTATGCATCTACAGGTGATAAGTTAGCTGATTTTAAAAACTACAAATTATCAGATCTTGGCTCTGAAATTATGTATACGGAAGAAAGAGAACTGAGAATTGTCTACAAACCAGGGCCAAATATAGATTTTAAAGCTTAAAATACAAGGGGGCAGTAAAATTGGAGTTAATGACAAGAGATTTTGGGAAAATAGAAATTGAGAAAGATCAAATAATAAATTTTAAAGGTGGGCTACCTGGATTTGAGGAATATCGAGAATTTGTCTTACTACCCTTTGCCGATGATTCACCTTTTATAATTATGCAGTCTATAGTGAATCCCGAACTGGCATTTATTACAATTGAGCCCAGGAACTTAATTTCTGATTATGAATTTGAAATAAGTGATAAAAAAGAAAAAGAATTAAAAATAAATTCAATCGAGGAAATTTTAGTATTGAATATAATTACTTTAAAGAATAAAATAGAGAATATAACGGCCAATTTATCAGCTCCAATAATTATCAATCTCAAAGAGAGATTAGGCAGCCAGATTATTCTGGATAACCACAAATTAAGCGTTCGTTATCCGATTTTTGCGGAAGCTGAGCAGCAGTCTGCTCAGTTAGAAGAGGTGTCAGAATAATGTTGGTTTTAACTAGAAAAGAAAATGAAAAAATTTTAATTGGGAGCGATATAGAAATAACTGTAGTTGCGGTTGATAATAGCAGTGTTCAGTTGGGAATAACTGCTCCCAGAGAAATAGAAATTTTAAGAAAAGAACTATTAGAAGATGTGAAAAAAGAAAACAGAGAAGCAGCTGCAAATAAAAACCTTTTAAAAAAGCTGCAGCAGTTAAAATTCAATTCAGATTCAAAGGATTAAAGGAGGCGATTATTGTGAATAAAAATCGCGCGGAACAGTACAAGAAAACTCAGATTAATACAGCCAACCCAGGCAAACTTTTATTAATGCTCTATCAGGGATCATTAAAATTTGCTAAACTGGCAGTACAGAATATAGAAGCTAATAATATTGAAGAGAGTCATAAAAATATTATTAAGGTACAGAATATTATTTTAGAACTTAAAAGGACTTTAGATAAAGAAAAGGGAGGCCAGCTGGCAGATCGATTAGAGGGATTATATGATTTTATATATCAGGAGCTGCTGCAGGCAAATTTAAAAAAAGACACCAAACATTTAAAAAATATCATTCCTCTTTTGGAGGAACTTCATTCTGCTTATAAAGAGATAATATTAAATCAATCAAAGTCTGAGCCTCAACAGAGAGTTAATATTGGAGGTTAAAATGGCTTCATTACTCAACTTATATCAAAAATTAAATCAAAAGATAGTAGAAGAGAAAAAATATATACAGGCGGCAGCTTATGAAGAGTTAAAAGAACTATTAGCTGCTAAAAATGATCTAATCAGAGAAATTGAGGAAAAAGAAGCGTCAGTCAAATCAGCTGAAACAAAAAAACTTCAAAAATCAGATATCAAAAAGTTAAAAGAACTATTAGCTGAGGCTGCAGAAATTCAACAAGAAAATATGGAAATTCTGACTCAAAAAAAGGGAGAAATTAAAACAAAACTTTTAGAATTATATGGACGTAAAAAAAGTATTAAAGGCTATCATAATAGAGGTCATCAGGAAGCAAAGTTTTTTGATCAAAAGAGCTAAAAAAAAATTAGATTATTTTTTTATTTAACTAATAACGAATAAAGCTAGGGGAGGGATTTTTTTGAAGGACAATGAATATTTAAATATGTTTTTTGCCGAAGCCAAAGAATATATAGAAGTTTTAAATAATGGTATTTTAACATTGGAAAATAATTCAGAAGATAAAGAAACAATTGATGCTATATTCAGAGCTGCTCACTCTTTAAAAGGAATGGCAGCAGCAATGGGTTTTGAAAACTTAACAGAATTGACTCATAAATTAGAAAACAGCCTGGATAAAATCAGAGAGGGAAAAATAAGTGTCAAAACCGAATTTATAGACCTTTTATTTCAGGCTTTAGACAATATTCAATATTTAGTTAAAGCTGTGGAAGATAATGGTGGGGAAGAACCTGAAGATTTTGATATTGATGTTTTAGTAGCTGAACTTATTGCTTATACCGAAAATAGCCCCATAGAAAGTAAAAGCAAAGCTCAAAAAAGCTCAGAAGATTTAGAAGATTTTTTGACCGATTCAGAAAAAGAGGCGCTCTTAGATAAGAAAAAGGATAAGGAAAGAGTTTATCAGATTAAAGCGGAAATTGTTGAAGAAGAATTTAAGTCTGTAAGAGCTTTTATGCTTTTAAAAAAGTTAGATGAAATTGGTCAGCTTTTTAAATCTAATCCAACAAAAGATGAAATTGAAAACTCAGAATTAGATATTTGCGAATTAAATATAATTGCTTTAAGCTGGCTCGATTCAGAGGAGTTTAAAACAGAATTAGAAGCACAACAAAGTGTTAATTTGATTAATTTAGAAGAACTTCAAAATTCACAGCTGGAAATTAATCAAGAAAGCACAGCTAAAAAAGCTGATTCTAAAAAAACAGGTGTAAGCAGTTTTAACAGCAGTTCTACAGTTAGAGTGGATATTTCTAAACTTGATACTTTAATGAATATGGTAGGAGAGCTTTTAATTAACAAAAGTCGTTTAGAATCGCTTAATATTAAAAAAACAAAATTTACAGAAATCATGCCTCAGCTTGATCGGGTAACTATGGATTTACATCATATAGTGATGCAGATTAGAATGGTTCCGGTTGGGGTAATGTTCAGCCGCTTTCCAAGAATGATGAGAGACTTGAGCAATAAAATGAATAAAGAAATTAATTTTGTAATGACAGGCCAGGAAACCGAGCTTGATCGTTCAATTATTGATGAATTAGCTGATCCTCTAACTCATTTGCTTAGAAATGCTATTGATCATGGAATAGAAAAACCGGCTCAAAGAAAAGCAAATGGTAAAGATGAAGAAGGCCAGATTGAGTTAACTGCCTATCAAAAAGGAAGCGAAATTATTATTGAAGTTAAAGATGATGGTGCAGGTATAGAAGCGGCAGCAATTTCTAAAAAGGCAGTTGCCAAAGGAATTGTGGAAGAGGAAGAAATTCAACAGATGGAAAAAAGAGATATACTAGATTTTATTTTTCATCCCGGCTTTAGTACAGCTCAGGAAATAACAGATGTTTCCGGTAGAGGTGTTGGAATGGATATTGTCCGTAGTACTGTCAAAAAACTTGACGGTCAAATCAGTATTAATTCAGAACCAGGAAAGGGAAGTACTTTTAAGATAACTTTACCCCTAACACTGGCTATTTCGCAAGCCTTAATGGTAAAGATTCTCGGCGATATTTTTGCAATTCCGTTAAATTCAGTTAGTGAAACTCTAACAATTGAGCCTCAGAATATCAAAAAAATTAGAGGTATGGATGTAATAGTATTAAGAGAAACAACAATTCCGATTGTTTCAGCAGCCTCTATCTTTGGAAATGAAAAGCAGAAAACTTTTAAAAACTCAGCCAAAGATCTTTCTGTCGTTATCTTAAAAAGTGGAGAAAGAAAAGTTGGCTTAGTTGTAGAACAGCTGTTAAATCAGCAAGAAATTGTAATTAAATCTCTTGGAAAATATCTGCAGGATACCAGATATATCAGTGGTGCTACTATAATTGGTGATGGTGATGTTGCTTTAATTATTGATGTCAGAGATGTTGTTAGTAAATAAATATAAATATTGGAGGAAATTTTAAATGGAATTTGATATTAAAAAAATAAACTGGCAGAGTATAAAAACAAAGCTTATTATAATAATAAGTCTTCTTGTTTTAATATTAATTGCTCTTTCTACAACTATTACATATTTTCAAACTAAAAATATTTTAGAAGAAAGCATCTATAGCTCTGCTCTTGATAAAATACAAAGTAGTGCTGCCCAATTAGATATGGTAATTGATCAGGGTATGAATGCAGTTGAAAATGTTGACCATGCCTGGTTTGATACAAGGGTTAATCTGCCTACAAGTTTAGCAAGAGAACTTTATTATAAGGTGGGAAATAATGCACGTTTTAAAAATATAGTTGAAAACAATGAATACCTTAATTCAATGTTTATTTTGGATCTTGAGGGAGTAATGAGCATAACCAGCACCGAAGAAGATATAGACTTTTCTGATAATCCGGTTTTTAAGCAGGCTTTAGAGAGTAAAGAAATATTTATCAGTAACCCTTTAACTCAGCCTGGTGGGTCTAAAGAAGTTATTATGATTATTGAACCTTATTTTGTTGAGGAAAAACTTGCAACATTTTTTGGAGGTACAATTACTCTTAATAAATTGAATGAATTTGCCGCTACTTTAAACATTAACGGCAGCGGTCATGGTTTTATTATTAATCAGGATAATTATCTTCTAGCATATGAAGATGAAAAATATATCGGTAACCAGCAGCTATTAAGAGATGGTGGAGAAGAAGTGGCTCAGCTTTTTAATAATATGCAAAACGACTTAAGCCAGATAGAATTTTATAATCTGATGGGAATTGATAGTGGAGTAGCTTATGCTCCTTTAAATAATGCTGACTGGTCAATTGGGATTAAAGCTAACAACCAAAATGTTTTGAGCCCATTAATTAGACTTCGTTATATCAGTTTAATTATTGGGATAATTGCAGTTTTAATTGGTACAGCAGTTGCTTATTATCTTGCAGATTATATTTCTAAACCAATTATAGAGCTTCGAAACACCGTGAATTTTATAGCTAATGGAGACCTAACTAAAAAAGCTGAAGTCGAAAATAATGATGAAATTGGAGAACTTGCAGCTGACTTTAATAAAATGGTAGATAATATTAAGAAGCTAATTGACAATATCAGCAGTTCTGCAGTTAAAACTGAAAAAACAGGTGCTGATTTAAAAGTAACTGCAGCTGAAACTAGTTCTGCAGTCGACAGTGTTGCAGCTTCAATTGAAGAGTTTTCTGCTTCCATTGAAGAGGTAGCTGCATCAGCTCAAGAATTTGCTTCAACTAGCTCAAATATTAATGAAAATGTTCAGGGTATAACTGAATATACTGATGAGGTAAATGAGCTTGCTGAAAATGGTCTCTTAGAAATGCAAAAGACAGAAAAAGAAATGGAAAATATTCTAAATGTTTCAGCAGAATCAATAGATAAAATCAACAATTTAAATGCTTCTGCTGGTCAGATAAATGGAATTGTAAATATGATTTCTGCTATAGCAGAACAGACTAATCTACTTGCTTTAAATGCTGCAATAGAGGCAGCGAGAGCTGGGGATGCAGGAAGAGGTTTTGCTGTTGTTGCTGATGAGATTAGAGATTTAGCCGAAGAAACAAAAGGTTCAACTAATGAAATAAAAAATCTTGTAAGTAACTTACAAGAGGAAATTAAGGATGCCGTTAAAGTAATTAATAATACAAACTCTCAGATTAAGGAGGGAGCGGATTCGGTAGCAAGCACTGGGAAATCTTTTAATCATATAACAGATAAGATAAAAGATGTTGTGACTCAGGTTAAAAATACTGCTGAAGCTGTTGATGAGCTTAACCGAGGAAGCAAAGATATTTCAAGAGTAACTGAAGAACAGGCAGTAAATAGTGACCAAATTTCAGAATCAGTACAGAAACAATCTGTGGCAGTTGATAATCTTAATAATGCAGTTGGAAGTCTGACAGAAATGACAGTAGAGTTAAAAGAGTTGGTTAATGAATTTAAAATTTCTTAAAGAGGTGAAAAAATGTCCTTAAATAAAGGAAAATCTAGTTCAATGGCTGCTCAGGATAGCAAGTCTGATTTGAATCAATATGTAGTATTTAATATTGATGCTGAACAATATGGAATAAAAATAGATAAAACACGAGAAATTATTAAAGAGGCTAAGATTACAGAAGTACCAAACACAGCCGATTATGTTGTTGGAGTAATTAATCTGAGAGGTATAATTGTGCCGGTGATTGAGCTTAGCCGCCGTTTTGGAATCGAAGAGCATATTGATAAGCATTTATTTGCAGAATCTGAGCAGAGAATAATAACTGTCGAAAGTGAAGAACAGCTTTTAGGTATTCAAGTCGATCATATAGAAGGTATTACCTGGGTTGAAGAAGAAAAAATAGCCCCACCTCCTGAACTTGAAAAGGGTATAAGAGAAGATTACCTAAGAGGTGTTTGGGCTCGGGATAACAAGCCTTTGTTAATTCTTCTTGACTTAGAAAAAACACTTTTTGCTTAAAATATTATATAGAAAATTTGGAGGTGAATTATTTTGCAGTTAAAGAATTCTAAGAAAAGGAACGAACAACAAAAATATATTATATTTACTCTTGCTGGAAAGCAATTTGGGGTTAACATAAAACAAACCAGAGAAATTTTATCATGTAAAGAACTGACTTTAGTACCAGAAAGTCCTGAGTATATTGCGGGACTTATAGACTTGCGTGGTATGGTGGTTCCTGTTATAGATTTACAGCTTAGATTAAATATAAAAAAAGAAGAAACTTCTCAAAACAATAACAAAGAAGCTTCTCAAGATAAGAATAGAATAATCATTATTGTAGAATTAGAAAATCTAACAGCAGGAATGATGGTTGAAGAAGTAAAACAAATCAAAGAATTAAATGGAGAAGAAATTGAAAATTTACCTTCACTTGCGCAAAAGATAGATCGTGAATACATAGCGGGTGTTGGTAGGACTGAAGAGGAAGAATTGCTGATGATTCTTGATTTGGAAAGTGTCTTAACTAGAGAAGAGATGAATCAAATTCAAGAATTAGAAGATAATGTTGTTAACGAATAAAAGGGGCAGGTTATGAATTTAGATAAAGAAAAAAAAGATATATTAAAAGAGATAGCAAATATTGGTGCGGGTAATGCGGCAACAGCTTTTTCGACAATGGTTGATCAGAAAATTGATATAACAGTGCCGAGAATTGAATTAATGCCGATAGAAGATCTTCCAGAAATCACAGGAGACCAGGAAGATTATATTTCTTGTACATTAATTAATTTTGAAGGAGAAATTTCTGGAAAAATACTTTTGGTTCTTGAGATGCAGGTGGTGGAAAAAGTTCTTCATCTTTTGTTTAGAGAAGGTGAATTGCCTGAAGATGAGATTCAAAATTCTGCCTTAAGAGAACTCGGTAATATTTTGAGTGGTGCCTACTTAAAAGCAATAAATATTTTCAGTAATTTAAATTTAAGCCAGGGATTGCCTGCAGTAGCATATGATATGGCGGGTGCTGTGCTCAGTAGTTCAGTTATAGATTTTAATCAAAGTGATGATGAGATAATTTTATTAGAAACTGAATTTATTATTTCTGACGAAAAGTTGGAATTATATTATTTTTTCATTCCCGAAGAAGAATCAATTGATATTTTTTTCCAGCATTTGATGGGTGATAACCTTGATTAGTGTGGAGCAAAAAGAAGAAAGAAAAACAATAGTTAAAATGGGTGACTGGGCAGTAGATCAGGAAGATTCTCAGCTTGTTATTTTAGGTCTTGGTTCCTGCATAGGAGTAGCACTTTATGATGATTTTACTAAAATAGGAGGACTTGCTCATGTTATGCTTCCCAAAAGTAAAGGGAAGAAAAAAGCGGAAGCAAAATATGCAGATACTGCTGTTCCATTTCTTTTAGAAAAAATGATTGAAAAAGGAGCTAAAAGAAGAAGATTAAAAGCAAAAATTGTGGGAGGGGCAGGGATGTTTAAGACAGAAGGTGGTCAGTCTGTAATGCAGATAGGCAAAAAAAATATTGAAGCAGTAAAAGAGGTACTAAAAAATCAAAAGATAAGAATTGTTGGTTCAGATCTGGCAAAAGATTATGGACGCTCAATGTATTTTCATCTCACTGATGGTAAAGTTAGAGTAACTGCCTTTAATAAAGAAAACATCACAATTTAAAAATTAATTAATAAATTTGTCTTGTAAATAAAAAAATTATCTGTTATTATTAACAATAGCAGTGCAGAGAATTACTAGGAGGTAAACCTTATATGAATTCAGTTTTAATAGTAGACGATGCTGCTTTTATGCGTTTAAATCTAAAAAATATTCTTAAAGATGATTTCGAAATTGCTGGTGAAGCAGAAAATGGCAAAGAAGCTATTGAACTTTATCAGGAATTAAAGCCTGATATTGTCACTATGGATATTACAATGCCGGTTATGGATGGTTTAGAAGCAATAAAAGCAATTCAGGATATTGACCCATCTGCAAAAATAGTTGTTTGCAGTGCAATGGGACAACAAAAAATTGTTATTCAGGCAATTGAAATGGGAGCAAAAGATTTTATTGTAAAACCATTTAAAAAAGATAGAGTAATGGAATCTTTAGAAAAATTGCTATAATTCATTTAAAATAAATAATATTGGCTAAATTGTTGAAAGACAATGGCGCAAAACTGTGGGTCTAAAACAATAATTATTGTTATGACTGCCAGGTTGCATAATAATTAGAATAAATAGTGACTTTATTATAGTTGTCTGATACTATAGTTTGAAGTCTAATTTAATTAATTTATCTGCGGCCTTTAGAAAACTAAAGGCCAATTTTATATATTTTGATTTAGGGGGTGGGAAAAATCAATAACTATTTGTCAATCATTAAAAGTGCTCTTGATGGATCAGTCAAACGTAGTGAATTAATTTCTAATAATATAGCTAATATCGGTACACCTAATTATAAACGGCAGGATATTGATTTTAAGTCAATCTTGTCCAAAAAAATAGACAGTGAAAATTCTAAAAGTATTTCAATTAAAACTACTAATGAAAAACATATTCCTTTTCGCAAAGAATATACTTCCCAGACTTTAAATTCCAAAAATAACCTTAGTTTCCGAAATGATCAAAACAATGTAGATATTGACCATGAAATGGCAGAAATGGCTAAAAATAGTATATATTATAATGTGATGACCCGTCGTGCGGCAGGTCATTTTTCGAATTTAAATCAAGTAATAAATCAGGGAGGTAAATAAAAGTGTTTAAAGGAATTGATATCAGTGCTTCTGGATTAACAGCTCAGAGATTGAGGATGGATCTTATTTCCAGTAATATAGCTAATGCAGAGACTACTCGTGCTCAAGATGGGAATACTTATAGAAGAAAAGTTGCAGTATTTAGGGAAAAATTTAATAATGAATTTATTCGATTAAATTCTGCTAAAAGGAGTAACAGTGATTCGAAGGCAGGAGTTGAGGTAAGTGCAATTGAGGAAGATCCTTCTCCTTTTAGGGTAGAGTACAGACCAGATCATCCTGATGCTGATGAAAATGGATATTTAGAATTACCAAATGTTAGTGTGATGACTGAAATGGTTAACATGATTGATGCTAGTAGGAGTTATGAAGCTAATGTTCAGGCAATCTCTAATTATAAAAGCATGGCAAATAGTGCTTTAAATATTAGTACTTAAGCTTTAAAAAGAGGTGAAAACAGTGAATAATATTATTAATCCGATTAAGATAGCAAATAATTTTAAGCTTGAGCAAAATGAAGCAGCTCAGGCACCAAAAAATAAAAATTTTTCTGAATTTTTTCAAGAAAAGTTAGTTGAAGTAAATGAACTGCAAAAAGATTCGCAAGAAATGACAGCCGATTTTGCAGTTGGAAAAACTGATAATATTCATCAGGTAATGATAGCGGCCGAAAAAGCTAAAATAGCTGTTAATTTAACAACGGCAGTTCAGTCTAAAGCTATTGATGCATATAAAGAGATAATGCGGCTTCAGGTTTAGTATCTTATTAAATTAGAATTGTCCTGTTTTTTGTTCTAAAATACACAAATAATATAAATCATTAAAGTAATTAATAAAATAATTAATAAAATAATTAGTAAAGTGATTAATAATTTAGAAAGAGGTTTTATGATGGCGGAGATCTTTGCAAAATATAAGGAAGAACTCAGCACCTTATGGAAAAAATTGAATAAAACTATTCAACTCTTAATTATATTGCTGACTGTTTTAATGTCCTTAGTTTTTGCTTACTTGATTTTTAGAGGAAGTTCTGTTAATTACCAGCCACTATATGCGGATTTAAGTACCTCTGATTCAGCCGCGATTGTTGAAAGATTAGAGGAAAATGGTGTTAAATATAAATTAGGTGGACAGGGTAATACCATTTTAGTTCCAGAAGATGATATTTATAGACTTCGCCTAAATCTGGCAGCTGCTGGTTTGCCTGACCAGGGTGTAGTAGGATTTGAAATTTTTGATCAGAGTAGTTTTGGGACAACAGAATTTGAAAGAAAGGTAAATTATTACAGGGCTTTGGGAGGGGAATTAGGTCGTTCAGTTCAATCCATTTCTGGTATTAGTTATTCTAAAGTTCAAATTACACCTCCCCAGGAAAGTCTTTTTTTAGCCGAAGAAAGATCTGCAACTGCTTCAGTTTTAGTCGAGTTAGAGCCAGGTTTTAGGATGAGTCAATCTCAAATAGAAGCAGTTCGCAATTTAGTTGCCAGTGGTGTACAGGATTTACCCTTAGAAGAAGTTACTATTGTTGATACTAACGGGAATTTGCTTTCAAATAATAATTCTGCAGCTGGTGAAGGTGTTAATCCTCAAAATTTTGTATTTCGCAAGGAATTTGAAGCCTCTTTAAAAAATGATTTAAACTCACTTTTGACCAGAGTTTTAGGTCCAAACAATTTTGTAGTAGAAGTTTATGCTGATCTAAATTTTGATCAAAGACAGGCTGAAAGCAAAACATATACTCCGATTGTGGATGAAAATGGAATAGTCAGAAGCGAAGAAGTTTCAACACAAAGCCAGCAGGGAAGCTCGGGTGCTCAAGGAGTGCCGGGAACTGACACAAATATTCCTCAGTATCAGGCAGGAGCTGAGGCAGAGTCTGAAACTTATGAAAGTGAAAATAGAATAACAAATTATGAAATAAATGAACGAATAGAACAGCATGTTTATGCGCCAGGGGATGTTGAAAAACTTTCGGTTTCAGTAATGGTTGATCAAACCACAGATGAGGAAAGGCTTGCTCAGATTAGATCAGCAGTAGCTGCGGCTATTGGCTATGATCAGGATCGGGGAGATATTTTAAATATTGCTGCAGTTAACTTCGATAACTCATTACAGGAAGAAGCCGAGGCTGCAAGAGAAAGTCAGGCAGCGGCAGAAAGGCGAAGAATGTATATCTATGGGGCTCTGATTGCATTTGTTTTATTAATAAGTGCAGGTCTAATTATTTATTTGGTCAGAAGAAATGGTATTCAGACGCAATCAGGGACAAATTTAGATATGTCAGTTGAGGACAATGAAGATGAATTAGAATCATTATTCCAACCAGATCGCGAACAGAGAAAAGAAGCTCATATGAAACGAGAGTTAGAACAAATGATTCATTCAGATCCAGAAAATGCAGCAAAATTAATCCGCAGTTGGTTATTGGATGAATAATAAATGTTAAAAATTGAAAGGGATTTATCATGAGAGATGAACTTACAGGTAAAGAAAAAGCAGCAATACTTTTAATATCATTAGGGCCGGAAATTTCTTCTGATATATTTAAACATTTAGATGATGATGAAGTAGAGAAATTGACCTTAGAAATTGCCAATCAAAATAAAATAGATCCTAGTTTAAAGAAGGAAATTCAGCAGGAATTTATTAATCTACAGCAGGCGAATAGCTATATTAATTCTGGTGGTATTAATTATGCCAAAAAAATCTTGGAAAAATCTTTTGGTCCTGAGAAAACTAAGGAAATTATTAATCGTTTGACTGCAACTCTACAGGTAAGACCATTTGATTCTATCCGTAAATCTGATCCTGCCCAATTATTAAATTTTATTCAGGGGGAACATCCACAGACAATAGCTTTAATTTTAGCCTATATTGATCCTGCTCAAGCTTCTCAAGTTATTTCGATGCTGTCTACTGATGTTCAGAGTGAGGTAGCAAAAAGAATTGCTATGATGGATAGAACTTCTCCAGAAATTATCAAAGAAGTAGAAAGCGTCTTAGATAAGAAATTGTCTGCTGTTGCCAGTAATGAATATGCTCGTGCAGGAGGGATCCAGTCAATTGTTGATGTTTTAAATCAGGTTGACAGAGGAACAGAAAAAAATATCCTTGATAAATTAGAAGAAGATGATCCTGAATTAGTAGAAGAAATTAAGAAGAGAATGTTTGTTTTCGAAGATATTGTACTTCTTACTGATAGAGCTGTTCAGCTTGTACTGCGTCAGGTTGAAACACATGATCTTGCTCTGGCTCTAAAAACAGCCAGTGATGAGGTTGGAAATATCATTAAGAGCAATATGTCTCAGCGAGCAGCAGAAATGCTAGAAGAAGATATGGAATTTATGGGACCTGTACGTATTAGAGAGGTAGAAGATGCACAGCAAAGGATTGTTAATGTGATTAGAGAATTAGAAGAAAGTGGAGAAATTGTAATTGCTAGAGGTGGGGAGGGTGAAGTAGTTGTCTAAGATTATTAAAGCTTCTCAAATTATAGGTAAGTATAAAATAAAAAACCACAAAAAATCTTTTTCTCTTGAATCCACAGCTGAACAAAAAGATGGTCAGGATGATAACTCAAAGAATAAAAAAAATAGTGAGCAGAAAAATAAACAAAAAAAAACTTTAATTAAACAGCAAAGGAAAAAGGCAGATGCCGAAGCAGAACAGATTATAACTGAAGCAGAAATAAAGGCTGCAGAAATTATTGAATCTGCGCAAAGAGAAAAGGAAGAAATAGAATTACAAAAAGAGGAAATTTTTTCCAAAATAAAAAAAGAAGCTGAAGCTGAAGCGATAAAAACAGCTCAAAACAAAATTGACAAAGCTGTAAATGAACTACTTTTAACTGCTAATTCTTTTAAAGCAGAAATGAAAAAGAAGACAGTTGAAGCTCAAAAAAATATTATAAATTTTTCTGTAAAAATTGCATCTATAATTATTGATGTGAAGTTGGAGCAAGAACCTGAAATTATTAATAATATTGTTTCTGAGATGCTCTCAAAGATTGATGAGAGTCATAATAATATAACGGTCCGAATCCATCCTGATTTAATACCTTATTTAGAACAAAATAACCTTTATTCTCGCCTTGAAGAAAAGAATCTAAACTTTAAGGGGGATTTTGAACTTGAAAAAGGTGATTGTATCGTAGAAAGCAGTCTGGGTGGAAAAGAAGGAAGTATTTCGCATAAAATTGAGCTGATTAGAGAAGAACTTTTAAAAGAGGTTGAGGACAGTGTTTGATTTAGATATGGATAAACTTGAACAAAAACTTAATCAGATCGATACAACTAGAAATTTTGGCCATATAAACAGGGTTATTGGACTTGTAATCGAATCGATCGGTCCTCATGCATCAATCGGCGAGATTTGTTTAATCAAAAGCGATCAGGGTGATATTAAGGCAGAAGTTGTTGGTTTTGATGATAATAAAATTCTGATGATGCCTATTGGTGAGATGGAAGGTATAAAACCTGGAGCTAGAGTAGTTGCCACAGGCGAAAAACTCAAAATAAATGTAGGAGAGCATCTACTCGGTAAAATTATCGATGGAAGTGGAAATGTTCTTAATGGCAGCTATCAAAATTTAGGTACAGCTGTTGAGGTTAATCGCCGGCCACCAGATCCACTCAAGCGGCGCCGGATTAAACAGCCTCTTTCTTTAGGTGTTAGATGTATTGATGGATTTTTAACATGTGGCAAAGGGCAGCGTCTTGGTATATTTGCCGGTAGTGGTGTTGGTAAATCAACACTGCTTGGAATGGCTGCTCGTAATACAAATGCTGATATTAATGTAATTGCTCTTGTTGGAGAGAGAGGGCGTGAGGTTAGAGATTTTATCGAAAAAGACCTTGGTGAAGAGGGTTTAAAACGTTCAATAGTTGTTGTAGCAACTTCTGACCAACCAGCTCTTTTAAGAGTTAAGGCTGCTAATATAGCAACTGCTATTGCTGAGTATTTTCGCGATCAGAGTGAAGACGTGCTTTTGATGATGGATTCTGTAACTCGGGTGGCTATGGCCTTAAGAGAGGTGGGACTTGCTATCGGTGAGCCTCCAGCTACTAGAGGTTATCCTCCATCTGTTTTTGCTGAACTACCTAAACTTTTAGAGAGAACTGGCACAAATGATTTAGGATCTATAACAGCTCTTTATACAGTCTTAGTTGAAGGTGATGACTTTAATGAACCGGTATCAGATACCGTTCGAGGTATTTTAGATGGACATATTTCTTTATCTAGAGAGCTGGCTGAATCAGGCCATTATCCAGCAGTTGATGTTTTAAGTAGTGTCAGCAGAATTATGAATGACCTGGTAGATAAAGATCACCTGAAAGCTGCTGAACAGGTACAGCAGTGGCTTGCTGCTTATAATAAATCTGAAGATCTAATTAATATTGGAGCTTATGAAAAAGGATCAAATCCGGAAGTGGATAAAGCAATAGAGAAAATCGGGCAGATTAACTCTTTTTTAAGACAGGATATAGAAGAAAAAGCAAATTATCAGGATAGTGTTAGCCGCTTAAAGAAAATAGCATCAAACTAGGATGAGATAAATGACTGGATATAAATTTAAATTTGAAAAAATTTTATCTTTAAGAAATAAAGAAGAAGAACAGGCTGAAAACAAGTATCTACATTTAAAAAAAGAGTTAAATGAGATAAACCAGCAAATTAAAGAATTAGAGCTTGAAAAAGAAGAGGTTTTTGATAATTTAAGGACAGATAATCATAATATTAACTCTCATATTGAAATGAGAGATTATCTAAAAAGATTAAGGATTGTTAAAATAAAGATTGAAGAAAAAAAGGCTGAAAAGGCCGAAGCTGTAAAAAAACAGTTTGAATATATGATGGAAAAAAAGAAAGAAAGAAAAACTTTAGAAAAATTAAAAGAAAAAGAAAGCAAAAAATTCTTTAAAGAATTTTTAGCAGCTGAGCAAAAGGAACTAGATGAACTCGGCAGACACTATGGTACAGGTGGTAGATAAAATAGATGAAAAAATTCATATATTTTCTAATATTATTTTTAGTTCTTTTCACAATGCTTAGCTGGTCACTTAATGCATTGGGAGTAATTGATGTTAAGACTGCAGCCTATAATATAGCTTCGAAAATTCCTTTTATTAATAACTATTTAGTCAGTCGAGCTGAAATGACTCAATTGGAAAATGAAAATCAGAAACTTCAGCAGACAATTAAAGCTAAAGAGACAAAAATTACTGAACTAGAAGCTCGGGTTCAGAATTTAGAAGCAGAACTTGATGAGCGAGACCAAAGGATTGCTGGAATTCAGAATGACTATAATGAACTGCTGACTGATAGAGAAAATACAGAAGCAAAATACGAAAAAGTTACTAAAATATACCGTCGAATGGAGCCAGAAGCAGCTGCAGCTGTGATTATGCAGATGGAGCAGGAACTGGCTGTAGAGATTCTTTCTCGATTAAAAGAGGAACAGGCAGCAGCAGTAATTGAGTCTTTATCTCAGGATAAAGCAGCAGAGATTATGAGTTTATTAAGTCAGTAATGATTAAAAAAATAAATAACTTAAAAACCAAAGGAACAAAATGTCCTTCGAACAATCTGTAATATAGTAAGGTTAAATTTTGTTGATAGCGGAAATTATGAAACTATAAATATTATCCACAACAAACCATTAGGTATAATTTCCTAGCTAATAAAAAGCAGATGATTAAAGTTCTCCTGCAAGTTTTTTTAGTAATTTTGCTGTGTCATCCGGGTCGTTAAGATAATAATCAGCTTCTGTATTTAAGCCATCTTCATTTTTGACATAAATTCTAATTCCGTCTTCTAGAACTTTAAATGCATCTTCATCTGTCCGATCATCACCAATATATATCCTGAGTATATTGTCTAGATCTAAATTATCTTTAATCTGGTTAGTAATATAGTCAACTGCCTTTCCTTTATCCCATCCTTCTGGCCTAACTTCGATAATTTTTCTCCCAGAAAGCAGCTGGTAAGCAGTATTTTCGAAGATTACCTTAAGTTTTCTTTCTATTTCTTTTTGCCTTGATTCAGAGTCGATGTGCAGTGCAAAGCCAATGCCTTTATCTTCTAGCTTAACTGTTTCCGACTCTACATATTTTTCTTTTATTTTCTGATAACTTTTTCTGCTTAATTCATCCAGCCTCTTGTCCTGATATGGATAAACTACATCTTCTTTAAAAAATAACTCTATCTCCAGACCATGACTACCTGCATAATTACTGCGCCTAAGATCTATCATATTTTTCAGCTCACTTAATTTTCTACCGGAAACTAAACTTAAATAATATTTACTGCTTTTCTCTAATTTTTTTAAACTCTTTATAATTTTAGGAAGCGCAAAAG
>NZ_QBLR01000453.1:0-1991 GCF_003070835.1 Halanaerobium sp.
ATCTGGACCTGTCTGAGCTAGAATTGCTGCTGTCAGAACCAGTACTGCCATCAATACAGCACATATGGTTAGTTTATTCATGAGATTTCCTTCCTTTCCTGAGCACTTAACCTACTAAATGTATTTAAGATAGACTTCAGCTGCTCAAACTGATCCTTACTTAAACTGTTAATCGATATCTTTTTGCTGCGGTCTATACCTTTTTCTCTTTTTACATGTCTGAGGTAATTATAGAGATCCTCTTTCAGCTTAGGAGCATCACCAACTATTTCTTTAATAGCAAGTTCTCTTTCAGTTAGAGACTTAACTTGATCTTTTTTCAAAGTTTCATCTTTCTGAGTCTTACATTTTTTCTTCTTACCCTGTACCTGGCTGAATGGAATCTCATCAAAGTTATAATCACTCTGCTGCTGTACAGCCATTTCTTCCCTGGAAACAAGACCAGAGACACTGAAAGCCCTCTTTAAAGCCATTGATTCAGCTACTTTAAGAATCATAGCTGAAGGATACTGCTCCCAGATCTTAGAATCAGCCTGATACTCATTAAAAGGAGCAAAGATATAAACGGGATAGCTTCTGTCCTTTCTATAAACTAAAGCGTAACTACCGACAATCTGTCCGCGGTTGGTCCCATATTGATGATTAATTCCAGTTTCTTTTCGTCTAAACTTATCATTTTCTCTAACTACATCTGAAATCAGCCCATCATACTGGGGATGCCTATCAGCTATCTTTAGATAACCATCCCTGGAAGTCATAATTGTTGGCTTACCATCTTTCTTCCAGAAAAATATTTCCTTATTGAAAGGATCAAGTCCATAGTTTTTAGCCAGATAAATAAACATCTTAAACTCATCACTGCTTGCATCTCCGGCAACAGTTCGTCTCAGGGTTTCTAGCTCCTCATCAGTAAAAGTAATCAGTTCTTTTTTCTTTCTGTTAATATCAACAACTTTACTCTTTGCACTCATTTTTTATTCCTCCTCTTAATTTAAGGAGACCCAGATTTAATCCAGGCCTCCAATTATAATTTAGTCTCCTTTAGGTCTTTGAGCTTCTTCATCACTTAGATCATGATCACAGTGTGGACAGTTCCATTCACCCTTTTTACAGGAGCTGTAGGATTTTTTATTACACTCAGGACATTGCTTTACATACATCTTGATCACCTCCTTTCTCTACTTTTTAGACATAAAAAAATCCCGGCGCCGGCCAGGTTAATTAACTGTTATTAACTTTTGCTGATTCAGTCTGTCATCAGATTCTCTTCCTGCATACTGATAAAGTTATCTCTGCTGCCGATGATTATATGGTCCACTACATTAATCCCCATTATCTTACCGGCCTTCTGCAGCTTTTTAGTAATTGAGATATCATCACTGCTTGCATCCGCCACACCAGAGGGATGATTATGAGCCAAAACTATACCCGCTGCATTCTGCAGTATTGCCCTCTTAAAGACCTCTCTGGGAGTAACAAGACTTGAGGTCAATGTACCTGTAGAAACCTCAAATACCCCTGTTACCTTGTTCTTAACATCAAGGGTAGCGATAGCAAAGACCTCTTCTGTTCTCCGGTCAAGTTCAACTACCTCAACAAAGAGATCTCTTGCCTGAAATGGGTTCCTTACATACTTATCAATGTCATATCTTCCACCTGACTCCTTAACAATTCTCAGACTAAACTTCTGAATATTTACCATAACTCTCATCTCCTTTATGTTTTTAGTATTCATTTAAAAGGGCATCTTAAATTCCTGATCATCGCTGCTTAAAGCTGCAGTTCTTTTCTTCTTTTTCTGCAGCAGTCTGGCTGCTTTCTCCAGCTCATCCTCATCCATTGGCTCAGCATAAGGTCCTAAAGCTCTCTTTATTCTCCATTCATCACTCGGGACACCATTAACCGGCATAATTTTCACCTCCAAATAAAAAAAGAGACCATCAGCTCTCACTGACAGTCCCCTGAGTTTAACCCTAAGCATTATTCCAGCC
>NZ_QBLR01000454.1:0-1987 GCF_003070835.1 Halanaerobium sp.
ACTTTCTTCTATAGAATTAACGCTAGAATCAACTACTTCTCCAGTTTCTTCCATATTTTTTACAGATGCATCTACATCTTTCTGAATATCTTCAATTAATTCAGTAATCTCATCGGTAGCCTGATCTGACTCTTCAGCAAGCTGTCTGATCTCATCAGCTACAACTGAAAAACCTCTTCCCGCTTCACCAGCTCTAGCTGCTTCAATAGCAGCATTTAAAGCAAGTAAGTTAGTTTGAGATGCAATATTTTTTATTAAATTAACAATTTCTCCAATCCTATTTGAAGAATCTGCTAATGAGTGAACAGCCTTTTCTACCTGTTTAGAATTATCTTTAACTTTAGTAATTTCTGCAGTCGATTTATCAATTGACTGATTACCCTTTTCAATATTCTCCATAACATCCACAGCCTGTCTATCCATAGCATCAGAAGAAGTGTTAATCATATTAATTTGTTTAATTAGTTCTTCCATTGTTGCAGTAGTTTCCTCTACCTGAGCTGACTGTTCCTCTGTATTTGAAGCAACTTCCTGAATAGCATTACTAACCTCTCCAGCACTCTGACCAACTTGATTTCCGGTCGCAGAAAGTTCCTCACTTGAAGCTGCTACTTGTTCTGAAATATTTTTAACATCTAAAATCATTGTTTTTAAATTATTTATCATTTCTGCAAATGAGTTAGTTAACTTTCCAATCTCATCTTTTCTTTTCAAATATTTATTATTAATATTTATTGTAAAATCTCCTGCTGCTATCTTTTGGGCAGTAGCAGTCACATAATTAAGGGGTTCAGCAATATATGAAGCAATTACTATTGTAACAACTATGCCAATAATTAGAGCAGCTAAAGCAATAATTAGGCTTGCGTTTCTCAAATTATTTAGTTCACTCATAACTTCTGATCTATTTGCTGTCATTGCTACAGACCAGCCATTTATTTTGACAGGATGATAGGCCATTATTTTATCCTGATTATTAAATTGATATCCTAAAGCCCCGCTTTCTTCAGCAATCATCTTATCAGTGATTTCAATCAAATCCTGATTGCTGTTTGCCAGCTCATTATTTGCTATATATTCTTCCTCAGGGTAAGCAATTGTATTCTTTTCTTGGTCAATAATCCAGCCATATCCTGCTCCATTAATATTCATTTCTAAAATTAACTGCTGTAAATATTCTGTTGAGACTGTGCCAATCAAAACCCCAACCTGTTCTCCCATATCTATTATTGGTACTGCAATAGAAATTACATTACCATCAGCTAATTCACTCTGTTTTACATTTGAATATGTAATTTCTCCAGTTTCAATTGCTTTTTGAAAATAATTTTGATCGGAAACATTGATATTCATTCCTTCCACAATATTTGCCCTACCATCAGGTCTAGCTACAATAATATTTTCTAATGCAGAATTATTAACATCTTTTAGATGCCTCTCTTGACTGCTCCACATCATAGTTTTTACATTATTGGAATCTGCTAAATCTTTTAAAAATACTTCAATTCCATTTAACCACTCATTAATAGTATTTGAATTTTGTCGTGCACTCTCTTCAGCACTTGACATTATTGTGTTTTCTAAAATATCTTTTGATTGATCATATAGAGTAAATGCTGTTCCACCGACAATTATTAAAACTAAAATTAGTATCGCTAACAGCATTTTACCTTTAATTGAGTTTAACATTTTTAATCCCTACCTTTTTTGTATGTAATAGTTAAATTATATCATATATGTTAGATATTGCAATAAAAACACGATCTATATCCCTGAAAATTCAATTATTCAATTAGTAATGTATTTAGATAGTAATGTATTTAGATTTTGGCCTTATTTTTAGATTAATTTTGCTTGCTTTTGATATTTTTCTATGTTAAAATAAATCTTGTGATGCCGAAGTGGTGGAATTGGCAGACGCGATGGATTCAAAATCCATTATCCTCACGGATGTGTGGGTTCGAGTCCCACCTTCGGCACCATTTTA
>NZ_QBLR01000053.1:0-18508 GCF_003070835.1 Halanaerobium sp.
CCTATTATTTAAACGTTGTTTTAAAAACTTTACTCTTTTACTTAAATAATCATTTTTAAAATAGTAATCAAGTAAATTATAAACCAGATTATCACCAGCAGAAAATTTATTTTCTGTTAACATTTTATTTAAAGAATAATTATTTATAATCTTTTTGCCTGATTTTTTATTGAAAAAATCACTTTCATCTAAAAAAATAAGTCCTGTTTTTAAACCAGGAAAAATCCTTTCTGTTAGAGCCTGAATCAGAATAATCTGATCTCCAAATTTCGAGTTTAATAATTCTTTGAGCTTTTGATTTTTAGAATACAGTCCAAAAAACTCTAAAATTATAAGCTTGAATTTTAACATCTGAGCCAGCTCCAGCAGTGATTTTAATTTAGAAAGGCTCCAGTCCAAAATTCCACCTGATGTTGATTCATCACTGACCAGCAAATAATCAATTGTATTTTCCTCCAGATAATCCATTAGACTATCATAATCAGCAGGACTCAGATGAAAATTAGACTTAGAATCCTTACCAGAACTAATCTGATTAGATTCAACTTGAAAATCAGAATTTGAAAAGTTCTCTCCTTCTGAATCAAAAAGAGTATTAAATTCCGAAATATTATTTCCACTGATAAAAAGTAGCTCAGCTTCATTTGTAATTACTGAATTAAAAATCTCTTTTAATTCCACTTGTGAACTGTAAAATAATGTATTTTTATTTAAATCTGAATTTTGATCCTGCAGCAGCTTAAAATAGGCATTATCTGGCTGACACTCTGCAAAAACATTCCCCTGGAGATTGGAGTAAAAACGATCAAAGATTAAATCCCAGGAATACTCCTCTAAGAATTCTTTTTCACTTTCTGCACCACTGAAGTCAATAACTTTAGTTGGAGCAGAAAAGTTTTTAGAGCTTAAAATCCTCAGGCGCTGGTCATTTCCATTACTTTTTAAAGCTGCAGCAGGAGCTATATAACTCCCACTGCCTTCTTTTTTATAAATTAAATTCTCAGCTGCCAGAAGATCATAAGCTTTAACAACAGTTTCCGCATTAACAGAAAGTCGGGAAGCAAGCCGTCTAATTGACGGCATTTTAGTATCTGGTGTATATTTATCAGCTAATATCTCAGCTCTAATCGCCTCATAGATCTGAGTATATAAATTTTCTTCTCCATCTCTTTTTAATTCGATATCGAACATTTAGCTTCCCTCCATTAATTTATTTATATTTTCTTCAATAACTATACAACTAAGTTAAGATGATTTAAAGAATTAAACGTTTGCTTTTCGACGCCTGAAAAACTTAATAACTTCATTTAAGATTAAAAATAAAACACTGGAAACTAAAATCCTGCTCCAGGCGGTTATTCCTACCCCAGCAAAACCGAGAAAATCATTTATAAATGGAATATAAACTACTCCTAAAACTAATCCAATTGAAATCAAAATAGCATATATCATTTTTGGATTATTAAAGAAACTTTTAGAAAAAATACTCTTATATTCATATCTTAAAGACATAATATTTATCCACTGCAGACAGGCTACAGTTAAATAACTGATTGTTGTCGCCTGAGCATATAATTTTCCGCCTTCACTAACAGCTTGAATTCGCCCATCAATAAAGGAATAGAAATTGAAGTAGGCAAATCCTCCAATTACTAAAGCCATAAAGGCAAACCTGCTGAAACTTTTTTTATTAACAATATGATCATCCTGACTTCTCGGCGGTGAGCTCATTATCTGTTCTGACGCCGGGTCAAAAGTATAAGCTGTTAATGGTAAAATTTCAGCTAATAGGTCAATTGATAGAATCTGGATAGCCAGAATTGGAATTGGTAAGTCAAAAAGTGCTGCTGCAATTAGTCCGAGCAGAACCAGTGTTAATTCCGCACCGTTAGCGGTTAATGTTCCCAGAATAGTTTTCTTTAAATTATTATAAATAGTCCTACCTTCTTTAATCGCATAAACTAAAGTTGGATAGCTGTCATCTAACAGAATCAACTCTGAGGCCTCTTTGGAAACATCTGTACCCATCTGGCCCATGGCTACCCCAATATGAGCACTCTTTAAGGCTGGAGCATCATTTACTCCATCACCGGTCACAGCCACAATTTTCTGCTGTTCTTTTAAATTCTTAACAATCCTCAATTTATTTTCTGGTGAAACTCGAGAAAATATAAGTGATTCGTTTTCTTCCATAGTCTGCCGCAATTCCTCTTCACTCATTGACTCTAAATCTTTACTGGTAAATACAGGGACATCCTCATCATTAACAGAAAGGCTGATTTCTTTACCAACAGCCTGAGCTGTGATTGCATGGTCACCTGTCATGATATAAGTATCAATATGGGCATCATGTGATTCCTGAATGGCTTCTTTAACGCCTTCTTTAGGAGGGTCGATCATAGCTACCATTCCAAGAAAAATAACATCTCTTTCAATCTCTTCTAAAACATAGTCAGTTTCATCATCTTCCAGTTTGCGGTAGGCCACTGCTAAAACCCGCATTGCATTTTTGGAATACTTTTCATTTAATTTATTTAATCTTTCTTTATCTTCATCAGTGATTTCTACAACTTCACCATCTTTTAGAATATGCTTGGTGACAGAAAGTACACTCCCTAAAGCACCCTTCATTTTAAGATAATTTCCATCTTCAAATTCTCTAATCGAGCTCATCCGCTTACGGTCAGAATCAAAGCTGAACTCATGTAATTCAGGATTTTCTTCATCTTCTTTTGGTGAGCGGGTACCTAATTTAGTAGAAAGAGTAATTAGAGCAGCTTCTGTTGGATCACCAATTGCATACCAGCCCGGATGTTCCTCATCAGGCTCATGAATTTCTGCATTGGAAGCCATTGTTGCAGCATCAAAGATAATTTCCATTTCGGCAATTTCTTCTTCAGTCAGCGGCTCGCCATCTTCACCCAGTAAATCTCCTTCAGGTTCATAGCCTAGTCCACTGACATCATACTCCTTGCCATCAAAATAGACCTTTTTAACTGTCATTTCATTTTTTGTCAGGGTACCTGTTTTATCTGTACAGATAACATTTGTTGAACCAAGGGTTTCAGCAGAAGATAATTTTTTAACTACTGCATTCTCCCCCGCCAGTCTTTTTACTCCTTGAGAGAGGGCTACTGTAACCTGCATTGGTAATGCCTGTGGCACAACAGCTGCTGCTACTCCGAGAGCATAAATTAGAGCAAAATTAATTCCATAACCTCGATAAATACTTACACCAAAAAGTGTGAGTCCAACTACAACGGCAAAGATACCAATTCGATTGGCCACTGTATGCAGCTCATCCTGAAGAGGAGAGCGGGATTTATCCTCTTCCTGAGTCATAGAAGCAATTTTACCCATTTCTGTGTCCATACCGGTTCTAACAACAACCCCCTTCGCGGAACCAGAGGCAACTGTTGTTCCCAGATAGGCCATGTTATCACGATCAGCCAGAGGTCTTTCTTCTTCGATATGATTTGACTCTTTCTCCTGAGGCATTGATTCACCGGTCAGAGAAACATCGTTAGTCCGTAAATTAAAGGCTTCAATAATCCTTAAATCTGCAGGAATTTTATCTCCTTCTTCCAGACTGACAATATCTCCAACAACTAACTCTTCTTGTGGTATTTCTCCAATCTGGCCATCTCTAATAACTTTGGAAGGAGACTTAACCAATTTATTTAAAGAATCCATAATTTTTTCAGCTTTATATTCCTGCATAAAGCCAATTACAGAGTTAACTATAGCAATCAAAAACATTACTGATGCATCACGATAACTTCCAATTATTAGTGACATTACAGCCGCAATTAAAAGTAAGATTACCAGTACATCTTTAAACTGCTGTAAAAATATTATAAATAACGACCTTTTTTTTGATGCTTCGAGAATATTTTTACCATCTCTCTGCAGCCTTTTTTCTGCTTCAGACTGGCTCAAACCCTGAATACTGCTCTCTAGATCTTTCACAACATCTTTTGCTTTTTGTCTGTAAAATTCTTTTTCTGCCATATGATCACCTCTTATATATTTTGAGTAAATATTAAACTTACTGTAAAATTTTGAGCTAATTATTCAGCCAGAGCTGAAACTAATTCTCTGCAGTAGGCAGGAATATCTTTAACAACTCTGCCCCAAACAATATTACCATCTCTAAAGGCTGGCTTATCAACCCAGGTGCCCCCTGCATTTATAATATCATCTTTAATTCCTTCAGACCCAGTAGCTCTACCGCTGATGATTCCAGCCGAAATTCCAACCAGACCGGCATGACAGATTAAGCCAATGATTTTTCCTGCCTCATAATTTTTGCGAACCAGTTCCACTACATTCTTATCTCTTCTAATTTTATCAGGAGTCCAGCCACCAGGAACTAAGACCCCATCATATTCTTCATCCAAAACCTCTGCTGCTGTAAAATCAGCCTTTTTGGTCAGGCAGCCGTGTTTGCTTGAGTATTCTTTATTCTTTTCCATTCCTATTACATCAACATTAGCTCCTTCTTCTTTTATCCGCATATATACAACCCAGAACTCTAAATCTTCATAGCCCGGACCAATTAACATTGCAATATTTTTTCCTTTTAATTTCACTTCAAACCACCTCTCTAATGTATTATTTTAGTATTTATAGATAATAATAACATCAAACATTAACTATTTAAGTTAAAAGCTTACTAATTTATCTTAAAATTTTCCACCTGAAAATATTTTTCTCGCTCTTCTTTATTTCCGGTTTCCTTTGCCAGTCGATAAATTTTGTGGTTTAAAAACTTTTTATCTTCCTGCTCCAGTACATTTTTATCAAAACCACCCAGAATATAGTGGCTGAATTTCCAGACCTGTTCTTTAATCTCTTTTGGACTTCCTTCAGCAATAATCACCAGAGCATCAATTATTGAACCGGCAACAGATACATCCTGATTACCGTAGTGGCTGAGCTGATAAAATGTTTTATAAAGCAGATCCCAGAATGAAATATCCTCCAAAATAAAACAGAGCTCATCTTTTTCATTGTAATAATAAGTATTTTCTAAATTGGCAACTGCAATTCTTGATAAAACCCAACCCAGCTGGTTAATACAGAAGATAGCCGTATTTGGATCATTAATTCCGGGAGAAATTGCCCTTAAAGCAACTTCAGTTAATTTTAAAAGACCAAATTCAATATCATTTTTCTTGCTTCTTTCATTGCTGATTGCCAAATTACCAAGAATTTTATTTTTTATTTCTTCAAGTTTTTCTTCACTGAATCTCTCGGCTTCTTCATTCAGCTGCCAGAATTTAAAAACAATTGTATTTTCAGTTACATAGTCACCAATCATTTTTTCGGCCCTGATAATAATATCATATTCATCCGCCAGTTTAGTCAGCTCAATATCATAAATAACCTGAATATATCCGCTCTGCTTAGGGTGAACTTCACAGGATTTGCGATCAAGTTTTTCCTTTAAATTATCAGGCGGGTCATTACGAATCTGATCATTGCTGTTATTTCTTGCCTCGATTTTATCAACAATCTCAATAACTTCCTCCTTTAAACTTTCAATTAAGAGATTGACCTGAACAGAGTTTGCAGCATGATGAATAAAATAAACAAAATAACCAAGACATACAATCGCCACAATAACCCCAATCATTGCTGAAAAAATAATCGACTCTCCACTTCCCTGCAGACTATCATCTATAAATAACAGGGTTAAAATTGAATAAATAAAACCAGCAATAAAAATTCCCAATACCTTTAAGGTCACTTTATTTTTAAGAAAGTCCTGCATTGTTCGCGGGGAAAACTGAGAAGAATACATAGTCAGCACAACCATAATTGTTGAAAAAGAAACTGTAATCATCGCAAAAAGTGAGCCAGCTATGGTAGATAAAATTGTTTTTGAAAGATCATAAGATGTAAAAAAATATGATGGCAGTACATTTATCAAAGTATTTGTATATTGATATTCAATAAAGATTACAGCTATTGAAAGTAGAGTAGCAGAAATAGCATAAATTGATGGGATAAAGTATATTTTATTTTCTATATTGTGCAGGAATTTAAGCTTCAAAACTGCCACATCCTCTTTTTAATATATTATTAAAATAATTATTTAGAACTTAGTAATTCTAATTTTCCTTCTACCATTTAATTTCAACATAATTACTAAATCTCCTTTTTTTCTTAGTAAAAGTTGATAATAATTATTATTTTGCTTATAATTAATTTAAAGCGTAAATTAAGATAATAAATTGGAGGCTGATAAAATGAAATATGTTAAATTAAATTCTGGAGATCAGATGCCGCTTTTGGGTCTGGGAACCTGGCAGTTGAGAGGACAGGAATGTACAGCTTCAGTTAAAGAAGCTATCGATATCGGCTATAATCATATTGACACTGCAGATGGTTATGACAATCATCAGACAGTTGCTAAAGGTATTAAAGAAAGTGGTGTAAATAGAGAAGATTTATTTATTACCTCTAAAATCAAACCTGAAAACTTACATTATGAAGATATAAAGGCAGATGCCCAAAGATTTTTAGATGAACTGGGGATTGAGTATCTTGATCTGATTTTAATTCACTGGCCAAATAAAGATATTCCTTTAAAAGAAAGCTTAAAAGCTCTAAAAGAAGTTAAAGATGAAGGGCTGGCCCGCAATATAGGTGTTAGCAACTTTACAATAAATCACCTTAAAGATGCAATGGAGATTGAACCTGACTTAGTTGCAGTAAATCAGGTAGAATTTCATCCTACCCTATATCAAAAAGAACTGCTTGATTTCTGTCAGGAAAATGGAATTGTATTGACAGCCTACAGTCCGCTGGCCAGAGGAGAGGTTTTTGAAAATGAAGTAATCAAAGAGCTGGCAGAAAAATATGAAAAGTCAGCTTCTAAACTGGCTTTAAAATGGTTAATTGAGAAAGATGTTGTGGCGATCCCTAAGGCAAGTTCCAGAGAACATTTAGAAGCTAATTTTGACCTTTTTGACTGGGAACTTCCGGGTGAAGTTGAAGACAAAATGAATCAGCTGAATCAAAATAACCGTTTGATTGATCCCGACTGGGGAGAATTTGATTATTAAAAACAATTGGTACCGGGTACCTGGAAATTTTATCCATGTACCCGGTACCAATCACAATTATCAAGACAGCATAACCTTTGTTATTTCAGCTTTTAAAGTTTTAAACTCCTCTTTTCGATCCTGTATTTTCACTTGAAAAGAATCATTAATTTTTATATTTATCTTATTAAAAGGCAGTGGGATCTTTAAATTATCCCATCTGTTTTTTAGCTTAATGCTGTGCTTTACATCTATAGTTAGAGGTAGTATCTTTCTTTTTGAAAAAAGTGCCATAATCAATGCAAAATCCTTAATTTCTTGAGCAGGTCCTAGTGGTCCATCAACTGAAAGCACAAGATTGGCATTATTTTTTCTATTAATTTTATTTTTTAACTGAAATATATAATTGCCATCACCAGCCAGGTCAGGTAACCTCATCACATCATAGCCAAAATATTTACTAATTCGGCTAATAACTCCTCCCCGCTTATTTTTGGTTGTCACAATGTTTAACCTCTTTCCTTTTAAAAAGGGATAATAAGAATAGCTGTCACCATGCCAGATAAAAAGAATAAATTTGTCTGGATGCTCAGTTTCTAAATACTCTAGTTTCCCACTTCTTTCAACTTTACTTGTTTTATAAACAAAATCAATATAATAATATAAACAGGCACTAATAATTTTTTCTTTTAACTGACTTAACATCTCCATAATAACACCTCTGTTATGGATTATATTACATATTTGAACCAGGTACAAGTGATTTTTATCACTTGTACCTGGTTCAAATAAATAATAAATAAATACACACTTGTTAAATATCGCTTGATTTTATATAATAAAATTAAGTCAGATTAAATTTTTAGAATATTTATAAAATCTTATTTAACTAAGAGAGGGGTTTTAGCATGTATGGTCAAAAAACTATAGAAGAATTTTTAGATGACTTAAGTTCAAGTAACTCAATTCCCGGTGGCGGCAGTGCTGCTGCTTTAAGTGGAGCACTAAATGCGGCAGTTGTCAGCTTTATTGCCAACCTGACAATCGGTAAGAAAAAATATAAGGAAGTTGAGGCAGAAGCTAAGGAAATTTTAGCCGAAAGTGAAGAGTTAAAAAAAGAAATGCTATTAATGATCGATCAGGATAGTAAAATTTTATCAAATATTTTAGACAGCTACAAGGCTGGAAATCAAGATAAAGTTCAGTCTGTCTGTCAGGATGCAGTTGAATTTTCGATGGATATGACTAAAAAAGCAGTTAGACTAATGAGACTCAGCCTGGAAATTAGTGAAATTGGTAATAGAATGCTGGCCAGTGATTTCGAAGTGGCAGCCTACATAGGAGATGCTGCAGTTGGAAGTGCAATTGCCAATGTTAAAATTAATCTTAAAAGCCTGGATAATGAGGAATATAAAGAAAATATAAAAAAAGAATATCTTAAATTAAAAGAAGAAAGTTCCCGACTCAAAGAAGAAATTATTGAACTTGCTAATTAAATTATTTAATAAATTTGATCTTCTGAATGGGTTATCAAATAAATAAAGCAAAGGAAGTGACATAATGAAAGAATTAAGCGGCAAAAAATTGGCAGCAGAAATTAAAGCTGCTCTTATTAAAGAAGTAAAGGAACTAAAAGCTGAAACAGGAGCTGCTCCTCACCTAATTGTTCTGCAGTATGGTGAAGACGCTGCCAGTAAAGCCTATGCAGGTAGAATAGAAAAAAATTGTGAAGCGATAGGGATTGAATTTGAATATCAGCAGTTTATTGATCAACCAGAAAAATTTAAAGCCCGTCTTAAAAAAGCAAATGAAGATGATCAGATAACTTCAATTATGGTTCAGCAGCCCCTTCCCGCTGAATTAAAGGACAGCCTGGAAATGATAAATCCTCAAAAAGATATAGAAGGTATCACATCTGCTTCTTTAGGCAAACTTTTTGTTGGCTTAGAAACTCTAAATCCAGCTACAGCTGAAGCCTGTATGGAGATCTTAGATTACTACGATATTCCAATTAAAGGTCAGCGGGCTGTAGTTGTCGGCAGAAGTAATATTGTCGGTAAACCGGTCTCAATTTTATTACAGCAAAAACACGCTACTGTAACAATGTGTCATTCCCGCACTAGAGATTTAGAATGGGAGCTAAAAAATGCTGACATTGTAGTAGCTGCAGTTGGTAGAGCAGAGATGATAAAAGGAGAAATGTTAAATAAAGACTCTATAGTCATCGATGTCGGCACCAATTTTATCGAAGGAAAACTACTTGGTGATGTTGATTACGATTCAGCCGCAGAAAAGGTGAAAGCAATAACTCCTGTACCAGGTGGAGTGGGAACAGTTACCAATCAGGTTTTAATGCGCAATATTGTTAAATCATTTAAAAATCTGAATCAGATTAAATAATATTTGAATATAATCTTTAAAGGCCCTGCTTAAAAATTCAGCAGGGCCTTTTATTCTGTCCGGTAAATTTACTGCTTCATGTCCATTGAACTAATACCAGACAGTTAGAAATTATAATTAATTATATTCCGTTTTTATCTTTACTCAGTGATTAACTCTAAAGGTACTGGAGTATATTCGTCAACTTCTTCTCCATTTGCTACCTTAATTGCTGTTTCTACAGCCATTTCACCCATTAATCCTGGTTTTTGAGCAACAGTTGCTGCCATCTTACCTTCTTTTACAGCTTCTCTTGCATCATCAACAGCGTCAAAACCAACAATCATAATCTCATCCGAACGACCAGCTGCTGCAATAGCTTCCATTGCACCTAAAGCCATGTTGTCATTGTGAGCAAATACAGCGTCGATTTCTGGATTACCCTGGAGAATATTTTCCATAACAGTCATACCTTCTGCCCGGTCAAAACCGGCAGGCTGTCTGGCGATAACTTCCATACCTGGATACTTATCCATTGCCTGGTTAAATCCTTTACCTCTATCTCTAGCAGCAGAGGTTCCTGGAATACCCTGAAGTTCTACAACTTTACCTTCTTTGCCCAACTGTTCAGCTATAAATTCTCCAGCCATTTCTCCACCAGCAACGTTATCAGAAGCAATATGGCTTGTAACTTCAATACCTTCAGCTGCCCGGTCAACTGTGATTACAGGTACTCCTGCATCTTTAGCAGCTGTAATTGCAGAAACTACAGCATTTCCATCAACAGGGTTTACAATTAGAACATCAATCTGTTTAATCAATAAGTCTTCAACACTGCTCAACTGAGCTGCAGCATCATTCTGCGCGTCAACTGTTAAAATTTCTACACCCATCTCTTCTGCCATAGCTTCAGCACCATCTTTTAGGTCAACAAAGAATGGATTATTTAGAGTCGAAATAGCCAGGCCAAGCTTAATATCCTGAGCTGCAGCACCTGCAGAAAGTCCTACCACCAACATTAAAGATAAAGCTAATACAATAATTTTTCTCATTTTTTTATTCCTCCTTGAATTTAATTCTTTTAATGAATACTGTCAAAAAGAAGCCGGTGAAAAGATCACCTCCTATTTGGAGTATTTTTCTTAATCTATATTATTACTGCTGCTGGCTCTTACGATCTAAGAAGACAGCTAACAGAATAACAGCACCTTTAGCAACTAACTGGTAAAAAGAAGATACATTTAAAAGATTTAATCCATTATTTAAAACCGCAATAATCAGGGCACCAATAATTGTTCCTATTACACTTCCACTACCTCCAGAGAGACTGGTACCACCAAGTACAACCGCAGCGATTGCATCTAATTCATATCCCTCACCAGCCATCGGCTGGGCTGAATTAAGACGAGAAGTTAAAATGATACCACTAACTGCCGCTAAAAATCCATTTAACCCATATACTGCAATTTTAATCTTATCTGTATTAATACCTGATAATTTAGTTGCTGTTTCATTTCCACCAATGGCATAAATATAGCGTCCAAATGGTGTCTTCTTTAATAAAATATAAATTACTATTAAAAGGATAAACATAATCACAACCGGAATCGGGATTCTACCTAAATAACCGGCACCAAAAAACCTGAATGTTTCGTTGAAACCTGAAATTGGACGTCCATTTGTATAAATCAGAGTAAAACCTCGGGCAACAGTCATCATTGCCAGGGTAACAATAAAAGCAGGCAGTTTAGCTTTAGCAACTGCAATTCCATTGAAAAGCCCCAGGGCTGTACCAGCTGCCAGTCCAATTAAAATAGCCAGGAAAACATTAAGTCCTGAGTTGACCATCATCCCTGCTGTAACTGCACCTGAAAATGCCAGCATTGATCCCACAGAAAGGTCAATCCCACCTGTTAAAATTACCATGGTCATCCCAAATGAAATCACTGCAATAATTGAAACCTGTCTAATAATATTTAAAATATTAGGTATAGTTAAAAAATAGGGACTCATAAATGAAAGTACAATTACTAGAATTAATAAACCAATTCCTGTTTTGAATTTATTTAAAGTTTTTAATAAATTTTTATTTTTCATACCATTACTAAGATTATTCACTTTACTGACTCCTCCTTCCGGTTGCCAGCTTCATTATTGCTTCCTGATCAGCTTCAGCGGCATCCAGCTCTCCCATAATTTCTTTTTCGTGCATTACCAAAATTCTATTACTCAAATTTAATACCTCAGGCAGTTCTGAAGAAATCAGAATAACTGCCACACCCTGATCAATCAAATCCTGCATCAAATTATAAATCTCTCTTTTAGCCCCAACATCTATTCCCCGAGTAGGTTCATCAAAGATTACTACCTCAGGTCTGGTTGAAAGCAGTTTAGAGATTACAACTTTCTGCTGATTACCTCCACTTAAGTTTTTAACCAGCTGTTTTTCAGAGGGTGTTTTAATGTTTAAGTCATCAATATACTTTTCTGCTAGTTCCTTTTCCTGAGCGGCGTCTATAAAGGTATTAGCATTTAAAATTGTTTTCAGCACCGAAATACTTATATTATCCGCTACTGAAAGACCGAGGATCAGTCCTTCTTCTTTCCGATCTTCGCTTAAATAGTAGATTCCACTATCTATTGCGTCTGCCGGAGAATCAATCTTTAATCTGCTGCCTTTATAGAATATTTGACCCTCTCTGTCTTTAAAAACACCAAAAATTGCTTTGGCTAACTCTGTTCTTCCAGAACCCATGAGACCTGCAATACCAAGAATTTCTCCTCTTTTTAAAGAAAATGAGGCATTATCAATTTTATTCGGAACTGAAATATTTTCAACTTTTAAAATTTCTTCTCCTGGACTAAAACTCATTTTTGGAAAACGGTCTTCAATAGTTCTTCCAACCATCATATTAATCAATTCATCTTCATCAGTTTCAGAAGTTTTAACCTCACCGACAAACTGACCGTCTCTTAAAACAGTAACTCGGTCACAGATTTCAAAAACTTCCTCCAGCCGGTGTGAAATATATACAATTGCAATTTCCTGCTCTTTAAGCCTTTCTATCAACTCAAATAAAATTTCTATTTCCTGGTTAGTCAGAGAAGATGTCGGCTCATCCATTACCAGTATATCAGCGTTCTGCGAAACCGCCTTGGCTATCTCAACCATCTGCTGACTACCAATATTTAAATCCTTAATCTTTGCTCTCGGATCAATATCAACTCCCAGCAGATCTAAAACCTCTTCAGTTTTCTGATAGAGCTTTTTGTAATTAATAAAAACTCCATTTCGCTCTTCCCTGCCTAAAAATATATTTTCTGCTACATTTAGATAAGGAATCAACTCCAGTTCCTGGTGAATAATCGCTAAACCGGCATTCTGAGCTTCTTTTGTATTCTGAAATTTTACCGGCTCACCTTTTACAAAGATTTCACCTTCATCACGCTCGTGAATTCCATTTAAAACTTTCATCAGGGTTGATTTCCCGGCTCCATTCTCCCCCAAAAGAGCATGAACTTCTCCTTTTTCCAGAGAAAAATTAACACGGTCCAAAGCTTTAACCCCGGGGAAAGTCTTAGTGATATTTTTCATTTCCAGAACTTTTTGATTTGCCATTTAAAAATCAACTCCTGAGATTAAAATAATATTAGCATAGGGAATAGTTTCTCCGCTGCGGACTACTGCTCTGGAGTTATGTGTTTCCTGCTTGAATTCAGCGTGTGAAATATACTCAATTTCTATATCAGGCAGCAATTCGATTATTTCTCTTTCTAATTCCGGACTTGTTTCCTTAATTTCTTGAGCCAGTATTGCTTTTTCTACAACTAAATCTTTGAGCATCGCTTTTAATATTTCTAAAAATTTTGGATAGCCTTTGGTCAGCGATAAATCAACTCTTTCAACTTCCTGATGGATTGGCAGCCCACAGTCTGCAACAGTTAGGCTATCTTTATGTCCCATCTCAGCAACTACTCTGGAAAGTTGACTATTAATTATTCCATTTTTCTTCATTTCTTATTTACTCCTTTCTGCAAGGAATTCATTTAACTCTTCTTTATCTGGAATCGAGCTCTGAGCTCCTCTTTTGGTTACCGAATAAGCTGCAGCCTGAACAGCAAATTTCAAAGCTTTTTTTAGGTTGTTTTCTGCAATCAGACTGGCTGCAAAAGCTCCAGCAAATACATCACCGGCAGCTGTAGTATCAACTGCTTTTACTTTTAATGTGTCAAGGTGAAGCTCCTTATTTTGGCTGTAATAATTGATGCCCTTTTCACCTTCAGTAACTATAATATTTTTTACACCCATCTTAAGTAATTCTCCAATTTTTTCTGCTCTGCTCTTACTTTTAGCTTCAGCCAGCAATAAGTCTAACTCCCCTTCATTAGGCAGCAGATAATCTACTTTAGCTAAAATATCTGCAGATAGCTTTTGGGCAGGAGCCGGATCCAGAATAATTTGAGTCTTATTGCTTGAAGCTATTTCTACAATTTTTTCGATAGTATTAACCGGAATCTCCAGCTGTAAAAGAATAATTTCAGCTTCAGCTATTGTATCTTTTATCTTTTTAATTTTATCAGGGTCAAGTTTATAGTTAGCTCCTGGAGAAACAATAATTCTATTATTTCCCTTTTTATCAACTGTAATTACTGCAACACCTGTGCTGACACCTTTAATCTCAAAAATATTATCAATTTCTGCTCCGCCAGCTTTTAAACTTGATTTTAACTTCGGAGCAAAACTGTCATCACCACAGGCACCAATAAATTCGACCTGATCGCCGAGTTTTGCTGCTGCCAGAGCCTGATTGGCTCCTTTACCACCAGGAATCTGTTCAAACTTACCGCCAATTAAAGTTTCTCCTTCTTCAGGATAGCGCTCTGTTTCTACAACCAAATCCATATTCATACTTCCAATAACAAGTATTTTGGACAATTAATTCACCTGCTTTCTTATTTGTGCTAAGTTCAAATAGTAAATTATATTTAAACTGATTCTCTAATAATTAAATTTGTTTTTAAAATATGATCTTCAATCTCTATTTGCTGGTTGTTGATCATCCGCAAAAGCACTGTCACTGCCCTCTCCCCCATACTGTATTTGGGCTGCCTCATTGTGGTTAGCTCTGGTCTTAACAGTGAGGCGATGTCAATATCATCATGACCCGCAACAGCTATATCATCAGGAATTTTTAAACCAGCTGCAAATAATGCCTTATATACCCCAGCAGCACTTAAGTCATTGGCCGCAAAAACTGCTGATGGTCTATCTTTAAGCTTAAGTAGTCTCTGCATTGCCTTAAATCCAGAATGCTGGGTATAATCTCCTTCAATAATATAATCATTATTAATTTCTACTTCATAATTTTTGAGTGCTTTTTTATATCCTTCCAAACGCTCGCGAGCAGTAGTAGTATTTAAATCACCACTGATATGAGCAATTTTGCGATGGCCTTTTTTGAGCATATATTCGACCATCTGATAGGCAGAATTTTTGTTGTCGATACTGACCAGAGGGTAAGAATCAGTGAGCACTGATCTATCAATCTGAACCACAGGGTAATTAGTTGACTTTAATTCTTTGAGTATTTTTTCGTTTCCCAGTGACAGAGAAACAATTAGACCATCTACCTGTTTGCTTTTAAATAATTCAACTGCCTTTTTTTCCCGCTCTAAATGATTATCTGTATTGAAAAAGATAACCGAATAACCTAGTTTTTGTGCTTTATCTTCAACTGCTCTTGCCACCTGAGGAAAAAATGGGTTGCTGATATCAGGAATAATCAGTCCAATGGTATGAGTTTTCTGCATTACCAGACCTCTGGCCACACTGTTGGGATTATAATTCATCTCATCTATTATTTTTAATATTTTAGCTCTTGTATCATCTCCAACATCAGGCTTGTTGTTTATAACCCGGGATACAGTTGTAACTGATACATCTGCTTCTCTAGCAATATCTTTAATTGTAACTTTCATAAGTATCACCTGATTTATAAGGATTTTAAAACTTTGATTAGCTTTATGAATTATATGTAAAACCAAAACCATTTTTTCGTTAACGTTTACGGTATCGTTTACAATTATGATTATAAAATATTCTGAAAAATAATGCAAGTAATAATTCTTTAATATTAAGCTAATATCCTGCTTCAGATCAATTTATCTCTTTTTTAATAATAATTAATCTGTATAAGTCTTTAATAATCTCTTTTACTAAATTTATTACTACTAAAACAATTTCTTAGACAGTTTTTCTTCTAAAAAAAAAGAAAAACTCCCCGGGGGAGGGGAGTAAAATTATATAAATTTAATTATAATAGCTTAATTTTAGATCAGAATTGCTCTGATTATTACAAAACCAATTGAAGGAACAATTAAAGTTCCCAGACCGGTGTAAAAAGTTGCAGTCATAGCACCATAAGGAACTAACTCCGGAGCTGTTGCTGCCAGTCCACCGGCAACTCCACTTGTTGTCCCAATCAATCCACCATAGACCATTGCTGAAGTTGGATTATCCAACCCAACAAGATTAGCAATGAATGGTGTTATTACCATTGTCATTATTGATTTAACCAACCCGGCTGCAACAGAAATAGCAATAATCTCCGAACTTACTCCAAGGGCGGTTCCCGTTACCGGGCCAACAATAAAGGTTACTGCTCCTGCACCGATAGTTGTAACTTCAGCTGGATCTGTATAACCTAAAACAATGGCAATAGTACTACCAACTGCAAAGGAGAAAACAACTCCAACCAGCAGCGAAATAACTCCAACCGGTCCCGCCTTTTTAAGGTTTTTAATCTTAACTCCATAGGCAGTAGAAATAATAGTATAATCTCTCAGCATACTGCCACCTAAAAGACCAATACCGGCTCCACCAAATATTGACACATCTGCCAGACCGCTGCTGCCGCCTGTAGCCTTACCACCAATATAAGCTAAAACAAGTCCTGTGATAATAGCCAGCGCTGAGGCTATTCTTTCCTCGCCCAGCATAACCGAAATTTTCTTAGTTACATACATAATCAAAGCTACCAGAGCTATCGAAATAATTAAATGATCAGCTCCAGCAAAAGAATTAATTGCATCTGTCAACAATTCAAATCACTTCCATTTCTATTTTTATTAAATATCTTATTTTTTTAATTTTGATAATAAAGGAACTAAAAACATTGCGCCAACTGTAGCCAGTCCACCAGCTAATATAGCGACCAGACCACCATTAATTGCTCCAACTACATTTAATCTGGCTGCCATAGCAACAATTATTGGGATATATAAGGCACTTAAGAATTTAATCCCGTTTTCTGTTCTTTCTTTAAATACTCTGCCTCTTTTGTTTTCTAAGTAATTTACAGCAAGTACCATAAACAGCATTGCCAGACCAACACCACCAACATCGCCACCCGTTCCAATAAACTGACCTAAAATTCTACCTAAAAATGAGCCAAGCAGCATAAAAAAGGCCACAAAACCCATACCAATAATCTCCATCATTCCACTCCTTTATCTATTTAAATGTTTTTTCTGTCTAAAATGTCTAAGCAATAATTCCCTGTTCCCGCATCTCTTTAATCTCCTGATCACTAAAACCAAGATCTTCTTTCAGAATTGAATCAGTATGCTCACCCTTAGCAGGTGCATGACTTTTTATTTCACCTGGTGTTTCTGAAAGATGAAATGGTGAACCGGCAACTTTAACTTTACCAATACCTGGCTGTTCTAAATCCACTATCATTTTTCTGTATTTTAAATTGTCATCTTCAACTACCTTATCAACGGTATTTACCGGGGAGTAAGGAAGATCATATTCTTCAAAAATTGATTCCCATTCTGCAGTAGTTTTCTCCTTTAATCTTTTAGCAAGAATCGGAATTAATTCACTTTTATTTTCTGCCCTTAAAGGATTTGTTTTAAATCTCTCATCACCAGCAAGCTCCGCCATCTCGAGCGCCTCACAGAATTTTTGCCATAAATTATCATTACCGATTGGTGTTACAATATAATTATCTTTAGTTTTAAATGACTGGAAGGGTACAATTGTCGGATGAGCTCCACCTAAAGGTCCTGGAATTTCTCCGGCCATTGTATATCTGGCAATAGCATTTTCTAAAACAGATACCAGGCCATCTACCATTGACATGTCAACATGCTGTCCCTTTCCTGTTCTATCTCGGTGGCGAAGGGCACTCAAAATACCAATTACAGCCTGATGTCCTGCCATAATATCTCCAATTGAACTTCCAACCCGGCAGGGCTCCCCACCTTCAGGGCCAGTGATGCTCATTAAACCACTATATGCCTGGGCCACCATATCATAGGCAGGCTTGCTGGCATATTCTTCTAGAGCATCATGGCCAAAGCCACAAATTGAACAATAGATTATATCTTCTTTGATTTTTTTCATTTCCTGATAGGAAAAACCAAGTTTTTTCATTGTCGTTGGCCGATAATTTTCTACAACTACATCTGCATCACTAATTAAGTTTCTTAATAGTTCTTTTCCTTTTTCTTCTTTCAAATTTAAAACAACACTTTTTTTGTTGCGGTTAATACTGATAAAGTAGCCACTTTTTTGTTCTCCAGCCTCATCCTCAACAAAAGGACCAAATTGTCTGGAATCATCACCATAAGGTGGCTCCACCTTAATAACTTCTGCACCTAAATCGGCTAAAATCATTGTTGCAAATGGTGCTGCTAAAACATGACTTAAATCAATTACCTTTACTCCGTCTAATGCGCCCACAAAAAATCTCCTCCTATAATTATATTAAAATGTTTATTTTTTATTCAAATTCAAAAATTCGACCACCAGTCAATATGACTCATAGTCGAATTATATAATAGAATAATTTAATTGTCCAGCAAAATTTGTATTTTTACAGTATTTTAGTGAATTTACTAATATATTAAAGTCTTAAGCGCCTAATCTTTTTTAAAGACTTAAATTTAGTTTTTAAATATTTATTTTTATAGAATCGAGTAGGAGGGAAATAATTAATTTATTTCCCGACCTCTCACACCACCACAGCTTACCGTTCGGTACTGGGCGGTTCATTAAGATTTAATTACTT
>NZ_QBLR01000455.1:0-1963 GCF_003070835.1 Halanaerobium sp.
TCTCTTTTTAATTACCCAATTTTGAGCTGAATCAACAGTATTATTAGACATTCTAGATCCTTTTAGTACTACAAAACCCTCACTAGTTATTTGGATCTTTGCCAAAGAGAAAATATACTCCAATATTTTGTAGATCAGCTCTATCATCAGACTCTTTAATTAAAGAACGAGGGATTTTATAAGCTTTTCCAACCCAATTGGATAATTCACAGGACATTTTTTTATACTGCAGTCTTAGTAGGTTGAGTCACTCTAGTATCTCCATAATTAGAACTGTTATCCTGAATAAAATAACAATGTACATCCCTAGATACTGATTCAACAATATTAGAAAAATAATTTACATCTTTATTATAAACAGACGCAATTAATAAATCTACTTTAGATTTAAAAATTGATCTATATTCTATATCAGCTAATTCATAACAATTATAGCAAGCAAAATGAGCACCTCTCCAAACAAACTTATCATAATTCCAATATTTAGTATCTGGAACTTTTAAATGATTTCCAATGAGCTGTTCAATTTCTGCCGGTGAATAATGATTTTTTATTCTTACTTTGACTATTGAATATGTAACGCCCCCTAAGAGTATTGGACAGACACCAATCAAACATCTTATAATAATTATAGGGGGTAAAAGCAAATGGCTAAAACTTATGATCCTGATGAAAAAATGGAAATTGTTCTTCGAGTTATCAAAGGCGAAAAAATATCTAATCTAGTCGATGAATATGATGTCAGCCGCAGCTCCATCTATCTCTGGAAGAATGAATTTTTAGATGGAGGTATGAGCAAGCTCAGTGGTGATTCTATTACTGAACAGGAAGCCAGGCTTAAAGAAAAAGATGAACAAATCAAAGAGATGGAAAAAATCATTGGTCAGCAGAAAGTCCAGATGGAAATTCTAAAAAAAGCCCTGGCAGAACTAAATACTCCCGATAAAATTAAGATAATTAATCAGCTTAAATCAGAATATACTATTACAGAACTATGTCGAACTTTTAATATAGCCAGAAGCACTTACTATTACCGTCAGAATAATGATCAAGACGAAAATAATAAGACTGAAGATCAACTTTATACTGGTCATCCAGCTTATGATAAAGATGGTAATCTAGTACCAGAAGAAGATGTTGTTCAACTGGTTAAAGATTACTGTGATGAGTCTCCTCATCTAGGCTACAGAATGGTAACTGATTACCTGAACTATACAGAAAATCTAAAAGTTAATCACAAACGAATTTACCGCATTATGAAGGTTTTAGACCTCCTGCAGGATAAGATAGTACCAAAACCGAAAGAATATCAATTAAGACAAAAACATGAACTAACTGGACCTAACCAGCTCTGGGAGATGGATTGTGAAGTCTATAGAAAACATTACCGCAGCATAACCCACTGCAGGAATTCTATTGCTAAATTTATTGATAAATACAATAACAGAAGACCACATTCATCTGTTGGTAAAATACCACCAGCAGTTTATCATAAAAACATCCTGAATAACTTAGTTTCAGGAATTAAATTTGCAGCATAAGTAATTAAATTTACTGAGAATTTGTGTTTAACAAATCATATTAAAGCTTGTCCAAGATTAGAGGGGCTAGCTCATTTTTATTTACTGTCTCTTCACTGCTATTCCATTGAAATAACTCTAATAATTCATTAGCTTCAAGAGAAATAGAAATAGCTAGATCTTTAGGATTATGAAATTGAGACCAATTTCTATCATCTCTGAATTTTATAATTTTTTTTATTAATTTTTTATCCATAATCTTAACTCCAATCTAAAATTTATTTCATTGTTATTAAAGCAGCATTAATCCTTCGCACATACTGCCAATGTACATTATTGTATTTTTGAGCTAGTTTCAACAAATCAGGTGTTTCAAAATAGAAAAAGATATGTTTAGGTAAATCTAGCAATGATATTTGTGGAGAATCAACATAGTGTTTGCC
>NZ_QBLR01000456.1:0-1957 GCF_003070835.1 Halanaerobium sp.
ACAATAATTAATTTCAGGGTATGAGAATACCCTGTTCTTTTAAATATTTACTGGTGAAAAACATGTCCTGGTTACTGAAATATTTCTTGTCTCATAACAAGCTTATCTTAACTCAGGAGTAATGATTGATGATTTAATTAAGAAAACAGACGAAGGATGCCCGCAGGGCGGGTTTTTAAGTCCACTACTTAGTAACATTATGCTGGACGAACTGGATAAAGAGCTGGAAAAACGCAATCATAAATTCTGTCGCTATGCTGATGACAACCAGATCTATGTCAGAAGTAGAAAGGCAGCCGAAAGAGTTATGAAAAGTCTAACTGCATTTATTGAAAAGAAACTGAAACTTAAAGTTAATACAACAAAAAGTGCAGTCGGCAGACCCTGGAGAAGAAAATTTCTGGGGTTTTCATTTTATCGGACAAAAGATGAAGTGAGGGTTAGAGTCCACCCGAAATCAATCAAGAAAATTAAAGCAAAGATAAAAGAACTCACATCAAGAAGCAAGCCCTGGACGATGAAATATCGTTTTAAGAAACTAAAACAGACAATCACGGGCTGGGTCAGCTATTATAAAATAGCTGATATGAAAAGCAAGATGAGAGACTTAGACCAGTGGACCAGACGACGAATAAGAATGTGCTACTGGAAACGGTGGAAAAAGGTCAAAACCCGCTTTAGGATGCTCAGGAAATTAGGTATTAAAAAGCCCAAAGCGTGGGAATATGCCAACACAAGAAAAGTCTACTGGAGAATATCCAATAGCCAAATACTTGCAAGAACCTTTACCAACCAGTTGTTAAAGAAACTGGGATACTTTAGTTTTACGGAAAGATATGCATAAGTAATTAATTCTTAATGAACCGCCCAGTACCGAACGATATGCTGTGGTGGTGTGAGAGGACGGGGAATAAATTAATTATTTCCCTCCTACTCGATTGCTAATTTTAAGCTATAGCTTTTAGTCCTTCTTCCCCAGTGCTTATTTTAACGGAGTTTTCTATATCACTGACATAAATCTTACCGTCACCACTCTCACCAGTCTGAACCGTGTTTTTAATTGCTTCTACGTATTTATCAACTTCGGTATAATTAATAACGAATTCTATCCTCATCATCGGGGTAAATTTTATTTTTAAATCACTATCTGCTAAATCAATTAAATCTTGATTAAAGTTCTTCGCTTCCAGAATATTTAATTCCTTCAGGCCCATAGAATTTAATTTTGTGACCAGTTCATTTAACTTATCAGATCGGATAAAAGCTTCAACTTTTTTCATTTCAACCCCTCCTAAATTAATATTCTGAATATTTCTATATATTTATTATAGTTCAATAAAGAGTAAATGTGAATAGTTTTAAGACCTATTATAATAGTATACAGGGATATTTTTTAATTTACCTAAACTTAACCTTTTAGAAATCTAGATTTAACTTTGCAGTGCTAATATTACAGATAGAGAAAATCATTTTAGTAGATTTCTATTTTCATCAAATCAAAAGGGAGTGAAAAATATTTATGAAAAAAACTGTTTTGTTAGTTCTGGTAAGTCTCTGTTTTATTGTGAGTTTTTCGGCAGCGGCAGAAGAAGTTACAATTGATTTTTGGCATGCAATGGGAGGACATAATCTCGAAGTAGTAAACACATTAGTCGAAGAGTTTAATAGTAGCCATGATCAAGTTGAAGTTAAAGCTCAATATACAGGTTCTTATAATGATACTTTGACTAAAACTCAGTCAGCAGTTCAGACCGGAACTGCACCACATATTATTCAGATTTACGAAATTGGAACACAAATGATGCTGGACAGCGGCATAATTATGCCAATAGAGGATCTGGGCAAAGAGGTAGCGGGAGATAATAGTTTTGACTGGGACAAATTTTTAGTTCCGGTTTCAAATTACTACACAATTGACGGCAAATTGAATTCTATGCCTTTTAACTCATCTACACCA
>NZ_QBLR01000457.1:0-1956 GCF_003070835.1 Halanaerobium sp.
CCATATCACAATCGTTTTAAGCGATACAAAGGAGGGATAGAATTTGGGTAATAAAATAAATCCACATGGTCTCCGAGTTGGAGTTATAAAAGATTGGGATGCAAAATGGTATGCTGATAAAACTGATTATTCCAAGCTTTTAAATGAAGACCGAGAGATTAGAAATCATGTTAAGGAGAAAATGTTTGAAGCTGGAATTTCTAGAGTTGTGATTGAAAGAGCTGCTAATAGATTAAAATTAGATGTACACACAGCCAGACCAGGAATGGTAATTGGTCGTGGTGGATCTGAAGTTGAAGCTTTAAGAAACGAAGTTGAAGCTTTAACTGGTAAAACTGTACAGATTAATGTTGTAGAGGTTTCGGATCCAGAAATGAACGCTCAGTTAGTTGCTGAAAATATTGCTTCTCAGTTAGTTAGAAGAATTTCTTTCCGGAGAGCAATGAAACAGGCAATGAACCGTGCAATGCGTATGGGAGCTGAAGGTTTTAAAGTTCAGAGCAGTGGCCGTCTTGGTGGAGCTGAAATGGCAAGACGTGAAGGCTACAGTGAAGGCAGTGTGCCAATGCATACACTTAGAGCAGATATTGATTATGGTTTTGCAGAAGCTGACACAACATACGGAACAATTGGAGTTAAAGTTTGGATTAATAAGGGAGAAATACTTCCAGAATTAGATGATGAATAGATAGATTATGCAGGAAAGGAGGCTCTTTGATGTTAGTACCTAAAAGAGTAAAACATCGTAAGCAAATGAGAGGAAGAATGAAAGGTAAAGCCCACCGGGGAAATAAGATCACCTTTGGTGAATACGGCCTACAGGCCTTAGAACCCGTTTGGATTACCAATAGACAGATAGAGGCTGCTCGTGTTGCCCTTACCAGAAGTATTAAGCGTGGAGGTAAAGTTTGGATCAAGATTTTTCCAGATAAGCCTGTAACCGCAAAGCCTGCTGAAACACGTATGGGTAGTGGTAAAGGTGCCCCTGAGAAATGGGTGGCAGTTGTTAAACCAGGTAGAATTATGTTTGAGCTGGCTGGTGTACCGGAAGAGGTTGCCAGAGAAGCGATGCGCCTTGCATCTCACAAACTACCTATTAAAACTAAATTTGTAGCAAGAGAGGGAATGGATGGTGAGGCCGATGAGAGCTGATGAATTAAGAAATTTAACAGAAGCAGAGTTAGAACAGAAAGCCCGCGAATTTAAAGAAGAGTTATTTAACCTTCGCTTCCAGCATGCAACAGCACAGTTGGATAATCCTATGAGGATTAAAGAGGTTAAAAGAATTATTGCCCGAATTAAAACTGTTCTGCGGGAAAAGGAACTAGGTATCGAGAGGGCTTAATTCTTTTTTGAAAGGAGGTTTCTTATGGAAAGAAATAGTCGTAAAGAGCGTAAAGGTGTTGTAGTTAGTGATAAGAGAGATAAGACTATTACTGTAGCTGTAGAGCGTAGAACACAGCATCCTAAATATAAAAGAGTTGTTAAGAAAACAAAAAAATATACAGCTCATGATGAAGAGAATGTTTGTAATGAAGGTGACATTGTAAGAATTATGGAAACACGTCCATTAAGCAAGACAAAGAGATGGCGTTTAGTAGAAATTGTTGAAAAAGCAAAATAAGTCCTGGAAGTAGAAAGGAGGGCCTGAAAATGATACAATCTGAAAGCCGTTTAAAGGTAGCGGATAATTCAGGTGCCCGTGAACTTTTATGTATTAAGGTACTTGGAGGCTCCAAAAAGAAATATGCTAAAGTTGGAGACACAATAGTAGTCAGCGTTAAAGAAGCTATTCCTGACGGAATGGTGAAAAAAGGTGAGGTTGCTAAAGCTGTAGTTGTTAGAACCAAAAAGTCCTTAAAGCGCAAAGACGGCACCTATATTAGATTTGATGAAAATGCAGCAGTAATAATAGATGATAATAATAATCCTAAGGGTACACGTATTTTTGGTCCT
>NZ_QBLR01000458.1:0-1943 GCF_003070835.1 Halanaerobium sp.
GCTGGTTGCTATTATCTTTGCTCCGCTGGCAGCTATTTTAATTAAAATGGCGATATCCAGATCAAGAGAGTATATTGCTGATGAAACAGGTGGGAAAATTTCTGGGAATCCAGAAGGTCTGGCCAGTGCTTTAGAAAAAATGGAACGCTACAGTCAGGGAGGCCAGCCAATGCAGGTTAATGAAGCTGCAGCCCATATGTTTATTTTAAATCCTCTCTCTCGAGAAGGAATGGCTAAATTATTCAGTTCCCATCCACCTACAGCAGAAAGAATAAAAAGACTGCGCCAGGTCAAATAAAACAGTAAATTATTTTAGCCCAAAATAGTTAAAGCCATAAATCTTCTGCAAAAACAGAAAATTTATGGCTTTCTTTTTATCAAATTATTCATACCAGTGGTTAACATCATAGCGGCCTCTGAAAAAACAACCTGCATTTAGTGCAATTTTTTAAGATTTCCAGGCTTTAGGATTTAGAAGAATAATTAGAGGTATTATTTCTAACCTGCCGGCAATCATTCCCACTATATGTACTATCTTAACAATTGGAGATAAGGCTGCCAGCTTGTCTACAGAAATAAAGGAAGGGCCAATATTGCCAACTGCTGAAAACATAGTTGAATAAGCTTCCCAGCTGCTTAAATCAGAAAATAAGGCGGTTATAATTCCACCGGCTGCAATTAAAAAGAGCCAGAATGAAAATAAGCCAGTCAATTTAAAGATCTCATCTTTGTCCAGAATCTGCTTATCTATTGTTACCGGCAGCACTGCATGAGTTGGGTAATAAATCTTTTTGATATCTCTCTTAAAGAGTCTTCCTAAAATTTTAACCCTCATTACTTTAATTCCACCAGAGGTCGAACCAACACTACCTCCAATCAGCATTAAAAGCAGAAAAAACATTTTAGCTGCAGCAGGAAAAAAGCTGGAATTTATATTTTCAGTACTGAAACCGGTTGTTGTTAATAAAGCTGTAATCTGAAAAAGACTTTTCCTAAAAATTTCTTCAGCAGAGCTGTCAGCTGTCTTTAAAATAATTACTGCAGCTGAAATTATGACTGCAGAATAAATTATTATTTTAGAATAAGTTCTAAATTCACCGTTATTGATTACTCCTTTATAATCTCCAGTAAAAAGGCGATAATGGAGCAGAAAATTGACTCCACCTAAAAACATAAAAAAGATTATTACATATTCGATTAAAATATAGTTTTCAAAACCACTGGCAGCAAAATAACCAATGCTCTGATCATAGTGCGAAAAACCACCAGTAGAAATAGTAGTGAAACTGTGGGTTAAAGCATCAAAGAAGCTCAGTCCGAGCAGTTTTAAGATAACTGTCTGTGCCAGAATAAATAAAATATAAATGCCCCAGAGAATTTTAACTGTTCTAAATATATTAGGCACTGGTCTGGAAACATTAAATTTGTGTCCTTCAGCGCTAAAAAACTGCCAGGTCTCACCTCCTGCCCGACTGGCAATCAGCAGGAAAAAAGTTAAAATTCCAAGTCCACCAAGGAACTGCATCAAACTGCGCCAGAAAATAATAGACTTCGGCAGCAGATTGAGACCACTAAAAACTGTAAGCCCAGCAGAAGTAAAACCGGCAGTTGACTCAAATAGGGCATCGATAAATGTTTTTTCAATTCCAATTATAAAAGGCAGGGAACCAAATAGAGAGACAACAATCCAGCTAAAAGCACAGAGCAGCATTGCAGTAGTCAGATTAATTTCAATCTTATTTTTCTGAGTCAGGGCTCTTAGCAGAAAGGCAGCAAGCAGCGTAAATAAAATTGCAAAGTAATATGCCCGGTATAATTGATTTCCTTCATTATATAATAGAGAGATGATTAAAGGAATAATCAACATCGGCACCAGTAAAAATAAGAGGTGGCTTAGATAATATGTAATTGTATTTAAGCGGCTTGATTTAAGCAATGACTTT
>NZ_QBLR01000459.1:0-1940 GCF_003070835.1 Halanaerobium sp.
AAATTATAACTTCGACTTTTGAGGATTTTTCTTTTAGTATTTCTGCCGCTTTCAAACCGCTCATTTTAGGCATCTGAATATCCATTAAAACTAAATCTACATCATTTTCTAACGCCTGAAAGACTGCTTCCTCCCCATTACTAACTTCAGCTTTAATTTCTATTTCCTGACTATATAGTTTTTGAATAAAGAATTTTATTGCTTTTCTTTCTAAATGTTCATCCTCAGCTATTAAGATATTTATCATTATATCCTCCTTTTGAAATATTTTATTCATCAATAGGAATTCTAATTATTACTTCTGTTCCTTTATTAACTTTTGAATTAATATTTAATAAATTTTTACCATAATGTAATTTTAATCTTTTAATCACATTTAAAAGACCAAGACTTTTCCTTTTATCAGATTCAATTTTGTGTTCTTCATTTAAGATATCTACTAACTTCTGTTTTTCTATGCCAATTCCGTTATCTATAATCTTAATTATTAAATAATCCTCTTCTTTATCAATCTCTATTAAAACCTTACCTTCTGATTCAATATCAGCTAGACCATGAATTATAGAGTTTTCAACAATTGGCTGGATAATCATCGGCGGAATTTTAAAATTGGATAAATCACCTTCAGTTTTAATTCTAAAATTCATCTGTTCTTTGAATCTGGTTTCCTGAATCGTTAAATAAGCTTTTAAAACTTCAATTTCTTTATTTAATTCAACCATTTTCCCTTTATGATCTAAGTTATATCTCATTATTTTAGAAATTGCGATAATAAGCTCTTGAGTTTTAGCTGCATTTTCAAACATTGCAGTTCTAGAAACTGTATTTAAGGTGTTAAATAAAAAATGAGGATCCATCTGCATCTGCAGATTTAAAAGTTGAGATTCTTTCAACAGCCTCTCTTTTTCTATATTCTGCATCTTTTCCTGATTTAGTTTATTCTCCACCTCTGATTTTTCTTTTAATTCTTTGATATATTTGCTAATATTATTTTTCATTAAATTAAATGTCTGTCCTAAAATATTTAATTCTCTGTAATTTATTTCTTCTATATTTTCAATTTCCCAGTGGCCCAAAGATAAATAACGGGCAAATGAAGACAATTTTTCTATAGTCTCTAAAATATTATTTGCCATTAAAACAGCAAAAATAAAAACCGCTATACTAATTAAAATAACAAAAAAATAGATGCTTTTAGTTCTGTTTTGAGTGTCTAATAATAAATTAACATAATTGCTGCTGTGATAAGCAAGATAGGAATTAATTAAATTCTGTGTGTGACTGCTTATATATGAATAAAGAGTATCAATATCTATTAACATTTGATAAGTGTTTTGATTTAGAATATTAGAGTTAAATAAACTTGAAACTAATTGATCATGATATTCCAGCATATTACTGAGATTTCTATAAAAAGTCTTGCTTTTTTGGTCCCTACTGATTTCATCTTCAATTTCAGTCATTAATGCTGCTATTTCAGCTCGTGAATTTTGATAAAGCTCATTATTTTCTTCACTTCTTTCCTGAAAATATTGATCAAAATAACGAGAGTTTTCTGTTATTTTCAATGATAATTGGTTAAGTTTAAAGTTGGTATCTACATTATTTTGATAAACCTCAATCTCTTTATCTCTTCGAAGAAAAGAAAGGAAAAAAACTACATTCAATATTAATATAATAATAATAAAAATACTTATAATTCTACTTCTAATAGATCTTTTTGGCTTTTTTATGAAATCTATAATTCTGGAAAATATAATTAACACCTCCAAGAATTTGCTGACATTTTTTTAAAGACTACTATTATAATGATACTACTTTAATTACTAAAGTGTCAAAATATCATTTGAATTAATTTCAAAAAAAAAGCTCAGCCATTTAAGACTGAGTTTACTGATCCCTGACCAATTATAATTTGAAATTGTCCTGAATTAACAAAG
>NZ_QBLR01000460.1:0-1939 GCF_003070835.1 Halanaerobium sp.
GATATAAGATCCATTGTAAAAGTTGTTTTTCAATACAGAGTTGACAGGAATTAATTTTGAACCATCTGAGCGAACAAACTGTTTAGGTACAGAAATTAAATCAGCTATATTTAACTGATCTTTATCATCTGACCATTTGTCTTCTTCAATTAGTTTTTGATATTTGTTTTCTATTTCAGGAAGACTTTTATATTCCTGACTTATTCCTAGAGAATATTCATTATTTATCTCAATGAGTCCATCTGTTAAAAAACCATCTTGATTAAGCTCAGGTTTATTTTCTTCTAAAACAATTATTGTATATAAGTTTCTTGGCGTTTTGTGTTTTTTATTAAAAGCAAAGATGATTGTGACTTCAGCTCGTTGATAAAAACCTAGATTCCCTTTTCCAATTAGAAGGTTGTATTCTTTTAAGGAAACTTTTTATTCATTCTAATTCACAACCTTAATTACTTTTGTAAACTATAAACAGTCGCCCAGACCTTCATCTGCTAGTATTTTTCTGATCTCTTTTACTTCTTGGGCTCTATTTTTGTCACAAATTAAAATTGCATCTTCTGTATCTACTATCACTACATCATCAAGTCCAATGGTAGTTACTACTTTATTTGGACTGTGAATAATAGAATTAGTAGTATCTATACCATAATGTTTACCGACGACTACATTACCGTTATCATCTATTTTTTTGATTCTCTCCAGCGCAGGCCAACTGCCAAGATCATCCCAACCAAAAGAACTAGGGATAACAAAAATGTCATCTGCTTTTTCCATGATTCCATAATCTATAGATACACTTTCCATCTGCTTAAATTCATTTTTTATAACTTTCTGTTCTAAATCTGTTCCCAAAGCATTTTTTATATTTGCTAAAGACTTATACATTTCAGGTAAATATTTCTCTATATTATATAAAATACTATCCAGTCGCCAGATAAACATTCCACTGTTCCAGAGATAATTACCATCATTGAGAAATTCTTTAGCAGTATCTAAATCAGGTTTTTCAGTAAAGTTTTGAACTTCAAATACCTGATCTCCATCTATTGTATGCAAGTGATCACCATAATGAATATATCCATAGCCTGTTTCTGGATGAGTTGGCTTAATACCTAAAGTAACAAGATTTTTGCCAGTTGCAGCAGTCATTACTGCTTTAGATAAAATATCCACAAATTTCTTTTCATCTTTTATTAAATGATCTGCAGGTAAAACAATCATTGTTGAGCCCGGATATTTGTTTTCGATCACCACTGATGATAGGCCTATACAAGCAGCAGTATTCCTTTTCATTGGTTCTACTATTATGTTTTCTTTTGGTATACCATCCAGCTGTTTCTTGATTGCTTTTTGGTAGGCTTCATTAGTTGCAATAAATACCTGTTCTAAGGGAACAAGTCCACTTATTCTTTCTACAGTTTCCTGCAGCATTGTTTTTTTTTCATCATTTAATTTTAAAAACTGCTTAGGATTATCTTTTCTGCTTAAGGGCCAGAATCTTGTTCCTTCTCCACCAGCCATAATTAATGCTGTTATCATTTGAAACCACTCCAAATATTTATATATTACCTAGTGTAATAATGATTCATAAAAAGCTGTTGTTTTTTTGCCAATATCTTTCCAGGAATAATACTGTTTAATTTTAGTCCATAATTCCTCATTATTTTTTATTTTTCTAATTTCATTTCCGTTGTTAATAATTTCTCTCAAACAGTTCTTTAACTCAGATTTAGTTGGTTCAATAACCCAGCCAATTTTTCCAACCTCGAAAGGGTCAGTTAATCCACCTCGGTCGGAAACTAGAACTGGTTTTTCTTCAGCTAATACAGATAATAACACACCACTTTGAGAGATGTTCAAATATGGAAGTAAGATCACGTCTGCAACTTTCATATATGCAGCAAAATTATCTAAAGGTAGAAATCTAATATCAGTAATT
>NZ_QBLR01000461.1:0-1939 GCF_003070835.1 Halanaerobium sp.
CACCAGAATCTACAGCCATTTTTAACATATCTTCAGCAATCTTATAGTTTTTATACATTGTATCACTAACATCAGCTAAACCTGCATAGTAATCTTCAATTGCAGCTTTAACCTCTGCCTTAATTTTATAATCTGTAACTCCACCAAGTTGATGTGCTTCAGTTTCAACTATTTCTTCATAACCTTCAACTCTTGAAATCCCTAAATTCCAGCCAAATCTAACTGATTTAGCCTCAAAACCAGCAAAGTTTAATAAAGCAACTGTCTGATTGGCAGTCTGAGCGGTGTAGCAGTAAACATAAATTGTTTTATCACCAGGCAGCTTTTCTAAAGCAGCTGGAATAGCTTCTGGTCCCCAGGGTAAATTAACTGCACCTTTAACATGACCTTCATTATAAACATCAGGCTGTCTTATATCTAAGATAAAGAGATCTTCTCCAGCCTTAACTTTTTCTACAAAAGCTTCTTCCCCAATCATGCCGTTGTCTTCTGGAAGATTCTCAAAATAACCATTAACTGCATCTTCTACTGCATCAGATACTGCAAATGCTGATGTTGAAACTACCAGCAGAGCCATAACAACTAGTGCCATTGATAATAAAATTCTTCTTTTTTTCATTCTTATTCCTCCTAATTTTTTTAATAAATAATAACTCTAACTAAATTGTGAAAACACAATACATTAAAATATATTTCACAAAGCTTCTTAAATAAAAGTTCTCAACTTACTGTTAAGAACTTTTATTGGACACATTTAATTAAAAATAATTTTACTAAGATCCATCCTGAGCACTTGGTTTAGCAGGTGCACCGGTAGGCACTGCCTTAGGTGTTGAACTATCTGATGACCATTCAATCCAGGCACCATCATAAAGTTTTAGACCTCTATAACCGGCATTATGTAAGGCTATAAAGCTCTGAGCAGCTCTAATTGAAGTCTGACAGTACATAATAACTTCTTCGTCTGGTGTTATATCATTATCGGGATAATATCTCTGAATATAACTTGGTGGATAAAATTCTCCGTTATCCTTAATATTATTTACATAATTAATATGAATAGCTCCGGGAATAATACCCTTACTAACTTCTTCTGCAGTTCTTACATCTAAAATTTCAAGATTCTCACTGGGATTATTAACCTCAGCCAGCACTTCTTCTTTAGCAGCAATTAGTTCTTCATTCTTTTCTGCTGCTTTGTATTCTACAGCTTCAACCTCGTATTCTCCGGATCCAAAATTAGCTCCAGCTTCTTCCAGAGCATGCAAACCTCCGCTGATTACCTTCATCTTGGCTGTATCATGACCGTAGACCAGCATTGTCCACCACAAGCGGGCTGCATCCATATTATTATTGTTGTCATAAATCAGAACTTTTGACTGATTAGAGATGCCGTTTTCTCCTAATGAAGACTCCACTTTAGAAGCATCTGCCAGCATATTGGGATAAGGTCCAAAAGTTGTAATATCATTTCTGGCAATATTTACTGCACCTTCAAGGTGTTTATCTTCAAAATCACCGGATTGCTGTGCATCAACTACAACTACATCTTCTTCCTCAATCATTTTAAGGGCTTCATCTGCTGTAATTATATCCTGCCCCACTTCACCAGGAACAGAAATATCTGCTTCACAGCCTGTGAGAATAATCGCAAAAGTTAATAAAAGTAACAATAACTTTGCTGTTTTTTTCATATTTCCACCTCCAAATTTATATTGTTAAAATTAGAACAATCTCTATTAATATTATAAAACATATTGACCGTTTATGGTTATAACATTTGCTAATAGTATATTCAATTATCAAATGAGGACTGCTTTTCTGCTCTCTAAAATAGTTAATAACTGCTGCTGATTCATTCAAAAGTTTTAAAAGAAATAAATAGATATGATATAATGAGCATGAGCTGGAATAAAAATAATATTAAGGAGCATCTTTG
>NZ_QBLR01000462.1:0-1927 GCF_003070835.1 Halanaerobium sp.
TTATCGCTGATTCTGCCTTTGATAGTTATCAGACTTATCCTTTTTTAATTAAGGATTTTGGCTTTGATAAAGCAGTCATACCACTTAATTCTAGAAATACTAAATCAGATCTACCACAACCAGAATATGATGAAAATGGCTGGCCATTATGCCCTTAAGATTCCTCATTACCAATGAAACCAGCTGGCTGGTCTTGCAAAAAAAATCGCAACCTCAAATCTAAATTTGTCTGTCCAAAAACCAATCATAAGGGTGATAAAAGAAACTGCTACTGTGAAAAACCTGTACTGACTCTAGTTACGGTAGAGTTATCTATACTTATCCAAATCAAGATTTAAGAACTTATCCTAGTATCATTAGAAATACAGATGACTGGATAGATCTCTAAAAAGAACGCGGAGTGGTGAACAGACAATTAACTATCTTAAAGATGCCATGATTACTGATAATCTAAAAATCCAAAATCTAAAGTATATTAAAGTAGATGTTTTCCTAGCTGGAATTACTCAGCTTTTAACATTGATTTTAGCTGATAAAATGGATAAACCCAAAAATTGAATTCAACCTATTATTTACATTTTGTTACTATTTTTTTTGACTATTTTGCAAACACCTATTTATTTAATAAGTGTAGAGTTATAAATTTATTTCTTTAACACATCTTGATTAACTAGGTACTTAGGTTTGTTACCAACTAATACATCTGCAACCCCTTTAGCAGCTCTAGTCTGCAATTCAACCTGTGCATCTTCAGAATACCAACCCACATGTGGATTAATAATTACATTATCCATCTCTAATAATGGATTATCCTTTTCAATTGGCTCTTGTTCTGTTACATCTAAACCAGCTCCAGCTAATTCTTCATTTTCTAATGCTTCAATTAATGCTGCTTCATCTATTACTGCACCTCTAGCGGTATTGATAATAAAAGCTGATTCTTTCATTAACTCGAATTCTTTAGTACTAACCATATGTTTTGTATTCTCATTTAAAGGAGCATGGACTGATACAAAATCTGACTCTTTCATTAACTCATCTAACTCTACTAATTCAACTTCATATTTCTTTGCTACTTCCTCATCTACAAATGGATCATAAGCTAATAATTCAAAGCCAAATGCTGCAGCTTTCTCTGCTAATTTACGTGGTATCTTCCCAAAGCCAATAATTCCTAAGGTACTACCTGTCAAACGATAAATTGGCTTACCAACATTAAAGTCCCAATTTCCTGCCTTAACATCATTATTCAATAAAACAGTTTTTCTAGCACAAGCTAATAATAAAGCAAATGCCTGATCGGATACTTCATCTTGGCAATACTCTGCCACATTAACTACTTTAACTCCATGTTCAGTTGCTGCTTCTAAATCTACTGTATCTACTCCTATTCCATAACGAGCTACAACTTTTAAGTCAGGTAAAGCTTCAAATACTTTCTCGCCTATTTCAGCATACTGAACTAACAAACCATCTACATCTTTAGGAGCTGCTTCAATAACTTCTTCCTCAGTTCTAGCTTGAGCTTTTAGAAATTGAGCATCAATCTCCCCTAATACTTTTTCTTCATACTCTAAAGTTTCATATTCATAATCAGTAACCATCACTTTAAATTTAGACATTTTAACTCCTCCTTATTTATACTTACTATTAGTCCTTTGTATAATGTCTAAGGCCCGAAATAACAGGGCTCATGACATAAAATTTTGGTGACTTCCCCCTTAAAATATGGTATAATATAGTTAGAGATACTAAAAATACCACACACTAAAAGGGGGAAATCATAATGTCTTTTAATTCAAAAAAGCAATTGTCTTTCGGTGATCTCTATGAACAGGCCAAAGATTGGGCTCAAAATGATAAACCTCAATTCCTTGAAATGCTCGATCAATATCTTGATTTATCTGAATTTATTCCTGCCAGTTTC
>NZ_QBLR01000463.1:0-1916 GCF_003070835.1 Halanaerobium sp.
TTTTAAAAGCCAATTATTTACCCCGCCAATATTATTATTTAATTTTCATATCCTTTAGTTTCTGTTCACTGATCCAACCATCTTCCTGCCAGCCTCTAATTTCATAATACTCAGGTAAGATTTCTCTGTATTTAGTGCTGATACCCTTTTGTGGACCATCTGGAAGTGGCTCATCAAAGCGAGCTGGCAGTTTATCTTCTTCAGGTAAAATACCTGCTTCTAAGTTAAACTGACGCTCTAAGTTATAAATTCGTTCACCGGTTTCCAGCAGAGATTCTGAGCTGTACTCAAACTGAGTGCCTGCATTGACTATTTCTCTGTAGTCATCAAGTCCTAAAGCAAAGGAAGTAAAAAGACACATTCCAATTGAATCAATGATAGCTGTTAAATCCTGGAAGGTCATAACCCACTTAGGCTTTCCTTCTAATTCCTGTGGATCCAACTTTTCTGGAACCCCTAAAACCTCAGGTGAGATCATATAACCTCTAACATGACAGCCACCGCGGTTTGAAGTAACATAGTTAAGTCCATGTCCCTGAACACCGCGAGGATCGTAAGCAGGAAGCTCCTGTTTTTTAACACTCATCGAAAGCTCAGGATGTCCTTTAGAATCTGCCAGGCGGTATGAACCTTCCGCCAGCTGATCTCCAAAGCCTTCACGGTAAGCCATTTTTTCTGTATAATAGATTATTGACTCAGAAGAACCAAATTTTAATTCAGGACCATTTTCCAGTTCATCTTTATCTATATAGCCTTTTTCATATAATTCCATGGCACAGGCAATAGTTGCACCGGCTGTAATTGTATCCAGACCAAGGTCATTACAGATAAAATTTGCTTCTGAAATAGCATTTAGATCATTAACTCCACAGTCTGCACCAAAAGCCCAGCCTGTTTCGTATTCTGGACCTTCTCCACTGCGGCCATTGGGAAGTTTTGTCTTTCTGGCACAGCGAATTGGACAACCATAACAGCCAGTATTTGACTGCAGATATCCTTTTTCAACCAGTGCTTCTCCAGAAACCTCATCCACATCCTCAAAGATTGCAAACTGGAAATTTTTAGTTGGATAGGCCCCAGTAGAATTAATAATATTGTCTAGAACTTTGGTACCTAAAGCAGGTAAACCCTCACCTGTTACTCCATCTTCTTTCAGTATTTTAGTCTGTTTTTTGACAACTTTCATCATTTCATCTTTAAAATATTCAACCTGTTTTTCATCAGCTTTAACCACAACTGCCTTCAGATTTTTAGAACCCATTACTGCTCCAACACCGGTTCTGCCGGCAGCTCTATCTTTTTCATTCATAATTGAGGCAAATTTAACTAGCTTTTCACCGGCCGGACCAATACAGCTGACTCTTGCGTTTTTATTACCAGCTGCTTCAATCAGGAGATCAGTGGTCTCATAAACCGGCTTACCCCAGATTTCAGAAGCATCTTTGAGCTCAACTTTATCTCCCATTATTGAAAGATAAACTGGATGACTGGCCTTACCTTCAAAAATGATAATGTCATTGCCGCTAAATCTAAGCTCGGCTCCAAAAAATCCACCTGAATTACTGCTGGCTATAGTCCCTGTAAGAGGCCCTTTGGTAACAACCATGTAGCGGCCACCAGTAGAAGCAGCTGTTCCGGTTAAAAGTCCAGTTGCATAGATCAGTTTATTTTCTGGACTTAAGGGATCAACTTTTGGATCAATCTCATCATATAAAATCTTTGATGCCAGACCTCTACCCCCAAGATAGTTTTTAACAAGCTCACCCGATATTTTTTCTGTTTTAATTTCTTCGTTTGTCAAATCAACTCTTAAAACTTTGTACTCATAAATTTTTCCCATTAATTATACCTCCTTTAAATTTACTCTTCTTTCCAAGCACGGGAGGCTGAGTCATTTATTCCTCAACCCAGCGGTC
>NZ_QBLR01000464.1:0-1913 GCF_003070835.1 Halanaerobium sp.
ATCTATTTTGATGAATTACAGGAAGCAGCTGAACAGTTATTAGAAGCTTCTAAGTCTAAGCAGAAAGAAATAGAAGATGTTTCAATTGAAGCCAATAGAAATTTTTACAGTCAGCTTAATAGATATATTGAATCCAATCAGAGACTATTAGAAAAGGAATTTAACTTAAGTGAAACTGAGGCTAAAGATAAAGCTACCAATAGCACTCTAAAAGAGATACAGCAGGCCACAGCACTTAAAGGCTATAATACACAGGATGTAAAAGCATTTGTGCCAGAGTTACCTACTCCTGAGCCACCAACAGGTGGAGATGATGAGCCAGCTCCTGAACCTAAGGTCTATAATTTAACTTTAAAAGCAAGAACTAATAATGTTCAACATATTAAGCGTCAGTTAGAAAAAGTAGTTGAAGAATTAGAACAAGAAGACTATGATGAAATAAATATAAAGCTCAGCAATTAGGAGGCAGACCATGAATTTAGAAGATAATGTTGCTAAGATTAAAGATAAAATAAGGAATTCTTTTCATAAAAGACTGGTTAGATTAGGTATTAGAGAAGATCAGATTAGTGCTCGTGATGAAGAAGATCCAGATTTTAAGAAGGCTAAAGCTGCTGTAGAAGCTATTTTAGAAGATGAAGAAAGCTTTGAAGAAGCAAGAGATGAATATTTAGATGAAGTTACCTTTACCCTATTTAACCGTATTGCTGGTATTAAAACTATGGAAGCTGAATCAAGACAGTTAGTACCAGAGATTATCCAGATCAGAGCTCAACATGGAGATAAATCCTTTGCTCATAATGTCTGGTTGGAAGAAAATCCTGTGCAGAGCAGTGAAACTTTAGAGGGCTTAGATAACTTTATTAGAGCTAAATTCAATGAATTAAGTAATGAACTGCCTTTATACAGTAAAGAGAATCCCTATGATTTGCTTCCTGAAGTTCATGACTTAAAGGATATCATTAATCTTTTTAATCATGAAATATCATTAAATGACTGGAAAAAAGATGATATCTTGGGCTGGTTATATGAGGCATATAACAAAAAAGACTTAGAATTATTTAGAGAAACAGGGGCTAAAGTTGAATGGAATAAATTATCTATTGCTTCTCAGATGTACACACCACGCTGGGTAGTAGAATTTTTAGTCAATAATTCTCTCGGTAAATACTGGCTGGAAATTAATCCAGATAGTAAAATAAGAGAATATCATGATATTGCTAATGCTCCAGATGAAGCTATTTTAGAATCTAAAAGTGTGGAAGAAATAAAAGTTATTGACCCTGCTGCTGGTAGTGGAAACTTTCTTATTTATGCTTTTAAGCTTTTGGCTGAAATTTATGAAGAAGAAGGTTATGCTGGTGAAGAAATACCTAGTTTGATTTTAAAAAATAATCTTTTTGGTTTAGATATCGATGAAAGAGCAGTTCAAATAGCAAGACTTCAGCTTTACATTAAAGCAAAAACTTATAATAGAAATACTGAGATTGAAGATATTAATGTTGTGTCTTCTAATTTTCACTTACCTGAATTTGATAAAGTAAAAGATCAGTTTGCAATTGATTTGGAGTTTGCTGCAAATGAAAGAGAGTTTTTAGAAGAACTTTGGAATGAATTGAGAGAAGCTCATAAATTTGGTTCACTTCTTACACTGGATGACAAATTAGAAAGATTTATGGCAGATAAAAAAAATGATGATTCTTTAGGATTATTTGATAATTTCAATAATGTGGAAAATATTGAAACTCAAGTCTTAAGAAAGTTAGAAACTGTGATCGCTAATGCTTTAGATGATAATTATTCCAGCAATTTTATTAAATATCAGTCTTTAGATGCTGTTAAGTTTGCTGAGGTAATGTTGGGTGTGAATAAGAATAATGAAGATTATCAAGTGAATAAATACAATATAGTAT
>NZ_QBLR01000465.1:0-1903 GCF_003070835.1 Halanaerobium sp.
TATCATTCTGCTGAACATATCAACGATTAAATAGAGCTTAAAGAAGCTGCCTTTAATCATCGCATTCAGCCAGGTGATATCCCAGGTCCAGACCTGATTGGGAGCAGTAGCAATATGAGTAGGAGTTTCTCGTTTGACAGGTTCTTTACTTTTAGCTCGATGAGTATTCATTTTTTCCTCATCTAAGACTCGATAAAAGGTGGATTCTGAAGCTATATATTTACCCTGACTGGCAAGTTTAGGAACAATTTGAGAAACTGGTAAGTCTGCAAATTCTTTGCTGTTTGAAACTTCAATTATTTCTTTTCTTTCAGCCTCAGTTAATTTATTTTTGGGTTCTGGTCTTTCTACCAGAGGCCGCTGGTCTTCTTTAACAGTACCACCTTTTGACCATCGTTGGTAGGTTCTCTGTGATATATTAAGTTCCTCACATGCTTTAAATTTTCTACAGCCGTTTGCATGTGCTTCATCAATTAGTTCTACTGCTTTTTTGCGATCTGAAATTTCTATTAATCGTCCTCTGGGTCCCCCCAGATCGCTCGGGCCTTTTTTCTGAGCACCAGTAATGCTGCAGTTTCAGCAAGAGCTTTTTCCTTTTCACGAAGTTCTTTTTCTAATTCTTTAGCTTTCTTTTGTTCTTTTTTAAGGTTATCTTTTAGTTCTTTAGGATCTTCAAATTTATTTTCATTAGCGTTCTGACACTGCTTAATCCAGCTTTTTAGTTCTTCTACATGAATGCCTTTTTCACGGCAGTATTTAGCTGTTTCAAGTTCTGAGAGGCTTGCTGTTTCTAAAACAGCCTGGAATTTATCATTTGAAGACCAATTCTTTGCCTTTTTATTGCTGGTTGGATTATTTTTCATAACCTTAGCTCTCCAGGTGTAAAGTGTATTAACGGGTATATTAGTTTCTCTAGCTATATCAGGTGCTTTTTCAGCATTAGGTGGAGCCAGTCTTTTAAACATGGATTCTTTCAATTCTTTAGAATAAACAGTTTTGGGCATAGTAATTCTCCTTAAGATTTATTGTCGTTACTCTATTATACACAGATTTTGTCCCTCACGACAACTAGTCTAACATATAGGGTTATTAAAAATTATTCTGAGAAGTCACTAATATATCTGACCTGATCCTGGCTGTTTGAAATAATAATTTCTTTAATGCTGAAAACAATTAAACCTATGTTATCTCCTAAAATGAATTGAGGCATATTGTTCTTTTTTAGATGTGTTTTTCTATATTGCTCTTCTTTTGCATTTCCTGATTCAATAGTCTCAGCAGTTCCTAATAAAGTAGCACTCAGTTTATCTGAACTGGAGAATACAAGTAGTGATATGTTTTTGTTTTTTTGAATGTTATAATATTTCCTGCTGTTTTTTCTGCTGCTTAAAATGATTTTGTTTTCTGACTCCAAGTAGGTAAAATTCATTAGTGATAAATAGGGTTTATCTTCCCATGTGGTAGCCATTGTGCATAAATTTTTATTTTCAAGTAAGTTTTTTATTTCTTCTGGAATATGCATATTTTCCTCCTTAAGATTTTGATGGTAATTGATGTTTCTATACCTAATAAATATTGTCTTTTTGTGTCAGCCCGATAACGGCCCGCTGACTCAGCACCCTTTCGAATCCCTCCTATGGCCGTCTGCTAAAAAGCAGATTTACGATATTCACTTTTATTGTAGGCATCACCTTCCTTTAAATTTATCTTGTAATAATTTGTGTTTGATTAAGTCTGTTTATAGTATAGCTACTTAACCCTTAAAAATCGAGAGTAAAGGAAAAAGCCAATTTTACCTTCCGGTACTATTAACTTTACTGAAAGCAAAAAGTTGATATAATAGTGATCTTGATCTAAATAGTCTTAAATGACCGGAAGAATTTTTTATTTTTTTCCGCTGAAA
>NZ_QBLR01000466.1:0-1901 GCF_003070835.1 Halanaerobium sp.
ATGTTAATAATCCCCGATCTGGCACCGGGCCAATATCGGGGGTCAATGACAGAATTATTAAATGGTGCGAAAGGTGGGACTCGAACCCACACGGGGATTGCCCACTAGATCCTAAATCTAGCGCGTCTGCCAATTCCGCCACTTTCGCATAGTAAATAATGCTGTGAGTGAAAACTTCTTTTTTTCTTTTTCACAAAAAGCACATATAATGTTAGCACAGCTTTTTGCTCTTGTCAAGGATTTTTTAAAAATTATCAACTAAATCTCAAAAATTAATAATTATTGAAATCCAAATCCCTGCAGTAAAATTTTCATCTTTTCAATTATATAATAAATCTGAGGAAATTTCCAGTGAATTTTAAAATTAATTTAATCTTTTTCGATTTCTATCTCAATTGTTTCTGCTTCCAGCTCTTTCCACCTGCGAAAATGCTCAAGTTCCTGAGAAAGCTGTCTGAAGGCAAGAATAAAAGCAGCTGCATCATCTGTAAAACCAATCCCTGGTAAAAAATCAGGTATAAGATCTGTTGGCAAAATGAGATAGGCCAGAGTTGCAACTATCCAGCCTACTGCTGCCTCATTAAGTTTAAAATTACCTTTTGAATACTCACTCAACATTTCCAGCAGCTCTGTAACTTTATCTATAAAAGGTAGTTTATAATTTTTCGCTTCAATAAATTCACGGCTTTTATCAAGAATTCTGCTTACACTTTCATGTCCGGTACCCCATTTATTGGTCAAACGTCCCAGAAAAGCAAGCAGTTCATTGTTATTAAAATCTTTTTTCATCTTTTCACCACCTGTTATTGATTATCTTAGTCTGATAATTTACAGCCGCCACCAAACTAAATTTACTAGGAATTTTCAGGTTTCATTAGTGATAAGTCCACTTTTCTTCCTTTAACATTTAAAGCTCTGTTTAATAGCTCCTCTACAGCTGCAAATTTATCGATATACATTTCTTCAGTTGTAAACTTAGCATAATGTCGATGCAGAAAATTATCTATCCCCATAAATAAAATCTCTGTAACTTCTTCCGGGTAATCAGTTTCAAACTCTCCTCTTTCCACACCTTCTTTTACTATATCAGTAAAAATAGGCATAAATTTATTCCAGAATTCTTTATTTCTTTCTTTCATAAATTTAGCATTTTCATCAATTTTAAAGAATTCATATACTTTAAAGTTACCTCTTCTGCTGAATATCAGACGCAAAATAACTTTCTCTAATTTTTCCAGAGAAGACATTTCTTTGTTTTCTAATACATGTCTTGCTTTTTTTTCGGTTTTTCTGTACCTTTTTTCTAAAAGAGATGAAATAATATCTTCCTTAGTATCAAAATAATAATAAAACGTACCCTTTGCTACTCCTGCGCGAGCTGCAATATCTTTAACAGTTGTCTTTTCGAAGCCTTCTTCAATAAATAATTTTTCAGCTTCATTTAATATTGTATTACGCCTCTGAAGCGATTTTTTTGTTTGTTTTGCCACTCTTATTAACCCCCACTTATTTTTTTGACTTAAAGTCAAGACAGAGTGATTTCATTATAGCATAAGTTTTTGATAAATTAAATCATTTATTTTAATTATATCCTTTATAAAAGATATTAGTCAAGATTATTAATAAGATAAATTAATATGAAGCAGAGAAAATCAATCAAAATAATTTATTTCTGCTAAATTTGGGCATAAAAAAAGACACCGTTAAAGGTGTTTAAATGGGGTGGATGATGGGGCTTGAACCCACGGCCTCGGGAGCCACAATCCCGCGCTCTAGCCAACTGAGCTACATCCACCATATTTGGTTTTAATTTTAAAATGGCGCGCCCGACAGGATTCGAACCTGTGGCCTACGGATTAGAAGTCCGTTGCTCTATCCGGGCTGAGCTACGGGCGCATAAA
>NZ_QBLR01000467.1:0-1900 GCF_003070835.1 Halanaerobium sp.
ATTTAGATTACAGCAGAAAACTGAATTTAGAGACCATTACTTTGAAATGATGAAGATTGAGGAATTTATAAATTCTCCAACTATCAGTAAAATAAATGGTTATGTTAGTGGTAAGGGTGAGCGCGATAATATTATTCAAAACATCGGTGACTTTGCCCTGACATCTGAACTGCAGGAGGAACTTTTAAGATTAAACGGAATTGATCCGGAAGAATGTACAACCTTCTGTAAAACAGAAGATGCTGATTCGGTTGTGATCAACGAAGAGGAAAGCGATGCCGAATTAAGAGCACGTTTAACAGATCTGCAGTATAAGGTGACTCAGCTTGATGCAACTGAGCCTGCATTTAACAATAAATACTGGGATAATAAAGAGCCGGGCATTTATGTTGATGTAGTTTCAGGAGAGCCACTTTTTTCTTCAACAGATAAATTTGAGTCTGGTTCAGGTTGGCCGAGCTTCACCAAACCCCTGGTTGAAGAAAATATAGTTGAAGTAGAAGATACCTCTTTCTGGATGAGAAGGATTGAGGTTCGAAGCAGAAATGCAGATTCTCACTTAGGACATGTTTTTGAAGATGGTCCTCAACCAACAGGACTCCGCTACTGTATAAATTCAGCTGCTTTAAACTTTATTCCAGCTGAAGATCTAGCTGAGGAAGGTTATGAGGAGTTCGAATATCTTTTTGAGTAAAAAAACGTGCACCTTCCGGGTACAGGACCATTATCTGGAAAATATTCAAAAATAAATTTAAAAAGCAAAAAAGGGCGGAGTTAATCCGCCCTCATTAATTCATTATGTTTAGTTTAACTAGAATTTAATTAGATTTATTCAGCAACCTTAAAAGTAGGAACATCTTCTTTTTCTTTTGCTGCATCAATTAATTCTTTGACCCGCATGACATCTCCTTCGTCAAATTTAGAAAGATCATCATTATTATTAATTGACTCATAAATTTTATCAAAATCTTCATAAGCGATACCAAATTCTTTTTCATCTCGGTCGCTTTCATCTCCACGACAACCGCCAGTTGGAGGACGATTAATAATTTTTTCTGGAACACCTAGAACTTCTGCCAGTTCCCAGACCTGTGTTTTATTTAAATCACCGATTGGTCTCATGTCTGTAGCACCATCACCGTAAAGTGTATAATAGCCTGCTAAAATCTCACTTTTGTTGCTTGTACCCATTACAACGTAATTTTTCTTTTCAGCTATATAATAAAGAGTCATCATTCTAAGTCTTGTCTGAATATTTTGTTCAGCCGGATTGGTAGTTGGAATCTTAGTTTGAGGCCAGTGTTCTCTTTTGCTTTCCTCAATATCGATACTCTTTAATCTATTTTCCAGTGGCTCATTAATTTCTTTCATATTAACCTTTAAGGTTTCAATATCAAATTTATCTGCTAAAAGTTCAGCATATTCTACATCTTTGGTTACTGTTCCATTAGCCGGAAGCATAACTCCTAGTACGTTATCGCCAAATGCTTCTTTTGCCAGAGCGCCAACAACTGAAGAGTCAATACCTCCACTAAGTCCTACTACAACACCATCTGCGTTTCTTTTTTCAACTTCCTGCTTCATCCAATTCTGAATTTCCTGACTTAAATTTTCATCAATCATCTTTGACTATACCTCCTAAAGAAAAATTAATTTAATCTTTCTTTATTAATTCCACCATAGATTATAGGAAAGAAAAGTTAAGCTGTCAAGATATAGAGACTCAATATAAATGATTAGAACCTTTAAGAATTAATTAAATACATAATACTTTCTAATACTCCATTCAAGTAGTTGAAACTAACTAATTAGAACTTAAATCTGTAGTTAAATTAAATAATATTTTGAAAATTAATCTATGCAAAAATTTGCTTTTCTCAGCTTAAAAAAGGATAAATCA
>NZ_QBLR01000468.1:0-1899 GCF_003070835.1 Halanaerobium sp.
ATATTATATAACTTCTTATTATTTGATTTTAATACTCGCATATTACTCTGATAAAAATCCAATTTTTAACACATCCTACATATCAATATATAATATTTCTTAATGATTATATAATTCAATTAGACTAATCAAATAAATTTGAGGAGGTTGATATTAAATTAACCTACCTCCTCAACAAAATCATATTCTGTCATATTTATCTATTACCACTCATCATAATACTTGAACCAGCCAAACTTGCCAGCTGACTCTGCATCCAGCTCATCTGCTGATTCATCTCTGAGATAGCCTCTTCCATAGCAGCAAACTGCTGAACATATCTTTCTCTGGACATTTCTACTTTTCTTTCTACATCTTCAATATCATCATTTAGACTATCTATCCTAGTATCATAGAAATCCAATCTTCTCGGAATTAAACCAGTGTTAGTTTGCATTAGTTGATCAAGATAGCTGTCCATTCTAACAGCCATACCGTCAAAACTATCTGATTCACTATCAGCATTAAAAATGGACATAACTTCTTCTGGAGATTGATCTAGAGCTTCTGTAAACTTAGATGAGTCAAAGCTCATTACTCCATCACGATCAATTTCAATACCAAGTGAAGATAGAGTTTTGAAATCTCCAGTATCTTTCACCTTAGATGATACCAGACTTCTAATTCTAGTCTGCAGTCTCATTGCTGTTGCATCACCCTGCAATACTGAACCTTTTTCTTCTTCCTCATCATAATCAGTTTTACCATCGAGGAAGTTCATTACACTGTTATACTGGTCAACAAAAGCCTTTACAGCATCTGTAGCTTTACCTGTGTCTTTACTTACAGATACATTGGCAGAAGCGGTATCAGTTCCATCATTAGCCACAGCCTCTGGATTAATGTTAAAGGTAACTCCGTCTACAACACCAGAAAAAGTATTGGTAGGGCTAGTTATACCTGTAATACCATTAATATCTATTTCTGCATCAGATGCTGATTGAACTTCAATATCATTTGTTATTTCTTTAGTAGTACTATCTATCAGTCCAAGAGTCTCAAGTACTCCATTGGAATCTACAAAACTACCTGCTTTAGTTGTATCTAAAGCGTTTTCTACTCCTGTTTCATTTGTTTCTAAAACAAGATGATTGTCTACTATAGATGCTTTTACTCCAGAATCAGCATCATTAATTTTATTACTGATATCTCTTAAACTATCTTTGTCACTAATTGTTATATCTGAATTATTAATGGTGATTGTACTTTCTGTTGTAATTCCAGCAATTGGAGCACTAGCGTCATCAAATCTTGTTCCAACAAGACGCTGAGCCTGAGCAGTACTCTTTACTGTTACAGAATAATTAGTTTCATCAGCATCATTACTTGCTATAGCTGTAACTACATCTTTATCACTGGAGCTTGCACTACGAGAATTAAAGGTTGAAGATAGTTTTAAATCTGTAGTTTTATCTTCTAATTTATCCAGTCTACTGTTAACATCACGCCAGGCACCTTTAGTAGCTTCCATCTCAGATATTTCCTGTTGATAATTATAGATCGGCCTTCTTTCAAGCTGAATCAGCTGATCAATCATAGAAGTAGTATCCATACCTGTTGCTAAACCATCCAGCTGCATAATCGATTAACACCTACTTCCTTGTTAAACCTTTTCATCAATTAATATACCTACCATTTCGTGTATCCTTGCTTTTAAATCCAGCATTTCTTCAGGTGGTAATTCTTTTATTACTTCATCTGTATTAACATCAATTACCTGCACCATTAGCTCTTCTGTATCTTCATGTATCTGAAAAGAAAGTCCTTCTTTTACTTTATCTACTATTTCATTTACATCTTTTACAGATTCTCTAACTTCATCTTCTAGTTCTTGCTGGTTATATTCTTTTTTTTCCTGAA